>NZ_JBXWRD010000031.1:0-54535 GCF_059612725.1 Ruegeria sp. YKSF070
GAGCGAGAGCTGGCAGGTCCAGCCCGTCGTCGGGATCGCTCAGGCGCCGGACGAGGTCGACAACCTTCCGTGGGCCCTGCGCGGTGATCATCCCGAACTCCGCCAGATGTGCTCGGAGTGCGTTGAGGATCATCGTGCGCTGCCGCATGAGCAGGTCGCGCGACCGGTGCAGCACCAACACGGCCTGCTGCTCCACGGTCTTGATCGGCACAAAGCGCATGTTCGGCCGGGTCGCCGCCTCGCAGATCGCTTCGGCGTCGGCCGCATCATTCTTTTGACGCTTCACGTAAGGCTTCACGTACGCGGGCGGGATCAGCCGCACGTCATGCCCGAGCGCCGCGATCTCCCGGGCCCAGAAGTGCGAGGTCGGACAGGCTTCCATGCCAATCAGGCACGGCTCAAACCTTGCGAGAAAGTCAAGCAGGGCCCCGCGACGCAGCTTCTTCTGCAACACCAATGCCCCGTTGGCATCCACGCCATGAAGCTGAAAGACGGACTTGGCGAGATCGATCCCGAGTGTTGTAATCTCCATGTGGTCGGCTCCTTCCTTTGTTGGCTGTCACACTGCACCAACATGGCACATTGCGATGCCGTCGGGGTGGAGCCGTCCACACCATCAGACGGATTCTAACCAGTCTCAGTTTCCCCGGAACCGCGAGAACTTAGGCGGCGCAAAGCTGGCGCCACTCGGCGAGAGCGGTGGCGCGGTTGAGCTTGAAATTCTGTCGGCTGGTGAGGCTGCGTTCCGAGTTGAAGAGGTTGTAAATCGAGGCATGGACGGCGGCGAATTTCTGTAAACTTCGCATGCGCCGAAAGCGTTGCATCGCCCGTTCTCGTCGTCGAAACGGCAGGTGCGAATTTTCCGCTCTGTTGTTCAGCCAGCGACCTGTCTCATGCCGGTCCGTAGCTCCGACCTCCTTCAGCGCGGCGCCGTAGGATCGAAGCTTGTCTGTTACGAAGACGTGCGGCCGACCGTAGCGCTTCATTGATATCCTTTTGAATTTCAACGCGGCTTTCTTGTCCCTCGTTTTCGTGACAAAGCTCTCCAGGACCTCGCCCTCGTGGTCGACGGCCCGCCAAAGGTAGTGCCGTTCTCCGTTGATCTTCACGAACATTTCGTCCAGGTGCCAACGCCACTGCGGCCAGGACCGAAGTCGATCCGCGCGCTTCTTGCGGATCTCGGATGCAAACATCGGACCGAACCTGTTCCACCAGAACCGGATCGTTTCGTGGCTGACGTCGACGCCGCGCTCGTGAAGCAGATCCTCGACATTGCGCAGCGACAGTGGAAATCTGACGTGCAGCATCACTGCCAGACGAATGATCTCCGAGCTGCTGTGGAGGTATTTGAACGGATCACGTTTCGGAATGTTCAGAGGCTACGAGACCACCCTGCCCGCCTCAACCGGAGTCCTTCTGACACCGCGGAGATCACGGAGCTCGGCCTCGTTCACCCCGTCCGCCTGCACGACAAGACGGATCATCGGGTCAGCCAGCATCTCCTCAAGGAAGTAGTCCTTAAGAGCCTTGCCGGTGAGCTTGTCTTTGGCCACTGCGCTCTCCAGTTCGGCAAGCGGCACGGTGAGCGTTCGGCCGAGCCCGGGGTGCGAGACGCGCGGATGGAGATGCACGAGAACGGACGACGTCCAGGTGCCCGGTTCGATCCAATCCACGGGCTCGAGCAACTGGGTCTCGATCTCGTATTCGCCGGGTGGCAGGGTCTCGTTGAAACTCGGAAGCTGGAAGGGTCGGAGAAATACGGCGGTCGTCTTGATCAAGGCGGTCATCTCAATTCTCCCAAATGGTTTCATGGTGCGAACTCGCTCACACACAGGCGGACCAACCATCCCGTCTGCGAGCCGAGGACGGGCAGACCGACAAGAACCGGCGTTGACGCGCGCGGCGCTAGTTTCGAGAACCGGAAGGCGCCACTTCGGGATCGTCCTCGGCATCCCATGTCCAGACGTCGAATTGTGTCAGTGTATTCGGCCCGAATGTCTGAGTCAGAGGCACATCAGCGGCGTCCCGTCCGCGCGCAATCAGAATCCTCCCCTTGCGCGGGCTGTTATTTCTTGGATCGAAGACCCACCATTGTCCGTCGAGAAAGACCTCCATCCAGGCCGCGAAGTCGTCCGGGGCGTGGGGCTCGGGTTCGCCGAACTCGCTCAGATAGCCGGTGCAGTAGCGTGCCGGAATGTTCATGCAACGGCACAACGCGATCGCGAGGTGGGCGAAATCCCGGCAGACCCCCTGTCGCCCGGCCAGCGTTTGAGAAGCCGTACGCGTCGCGCTTGCCTGCATATAGTCGAACGAGACGGTTGTGTGCACGAAATCGCAGATCGCCTGCACGCGCGCCCAGCCCGGCGATGTGGTCTCGAACTGGCGCCATGCCTCTTCCGACAGAAGATCCGTGTCGCAGTAACGACTGCCGAGAAGATAGACCAGCGTCTCGAAGGGCAGATCTTGGATAGCCGCTTGCGTGGCGTCGGGCGCGACCGGATCGGGCAATCCGCAATCCCGGAAAATTCCATCGGTGGACACGGTGAACTCGCCAGCTGGCGCCACCATTCGCGTGCACCAGTTTCCGAAACCGTCGCGATAGCTTTCGAGCGGCACACTGGGCGAGGTCACCAGATAATCGGCGCGCTCTAGGTCGCCGAAGCGCGAGTAATGCACGTTCAGCATGGCGATGAGAGGCGTCGGTTGTGTCAGTCGGTACTTGAGGCGGCATCCGATCCGCATCCGGATGCCGGGGGCGTCGCCGTGGTCTAATCGGGGCGCTCTATCGTCCAAGAACGCACGCCCCATCCGCAAGTTGAAAGCCAAGATCGCAGCGCCATGTGTTTCCGGATCGATCGAGATGCGCGTGTGCCGGAAGGTCGATCGCGACACAGGCGGTGTCGACGTTCTCAAATCCCCGCTCACAGCGCCATCCCGGCCCGTAGGACGCCGGGTCCAGAAAGGCGTTCGCGGGAAGCGCGACAGCATCGCAACGGCCATCGATTTCAAAGAATCCCCTCTCGCAAGCCCATTCGTCGCCGTAATCCGCATTGGTGAGATACCCGTTTTCAGGAACGGCTATCGGAACGCAGTCGCTTGAACTGGCCGTGAAACCGCGGTCGCAGGTCCATCCGGAACCTGAGGGGTCGTCGGTGAGATAGGCGTTTTCAGGCAGGACGATTGGAACGCAGGTCTCGCGATCTTGCCGGTACCCGCGATCGCACTGCCAGTCATAGCCGGAGGATCGCAGGAACGCATTGTCGGGCACCGAGATCGCTTCGCAGGAGGTCCCTCCCGCTTCTTCGTACCCGCGTCGACACGCCCAGCCCGAACCGTAGGACCGGCCGGTTGCATACGCATTCTCCGGGATGTCGATGGCGACACACTCCTCGCCCGCCACCCGGTATCCGAGCGCGCAATTCCAACCGCCGCCATAGCTCCGGGCTTCTGCGTTCTTGGGCATCGGACCGGTGCCGTCCTTCGCAATGACGGGGACGGCCATGGACGCGATCACACCGGCCACGGCTGCCATCCTCGCGATCAGCTTTGAAAGTGGGCGTGTCGTTGGTTCTCTGTGGTGTTTCATCGGCATGTCCTTTGCAGACTGGAATCCGTCGGTCGCCACGCGTGTTTTCGACAGCCCAAGCATGAGCGTTCCTGTGACCCGTCGGGTGGGCACGATTGGTGGCCTGGAGCCCTTGGAACCTGGTCCCGGCGGCATGCCTTCGTTCTCAGCCACCTGGATCGAGAAGTCCTGCGGAACTGTCGGATGAGTGCTACCGGTCATCGGGGCGACAACTTGTGCAAGGCCGCAGCGGCAAGAGCATGTTCCTTCTGGTGGTAGTCGCCGCGGAACTTGCCATCGACCCGCACCTCCCAGATGCCGTTTCTTTCGTGTACCTGAACCCCGCCTCGCTGCTTTGGCCGGTTCATGGAAGACTCCTGTGCTCCTTCGCGTCTCGGCGGCTCGGGCTGCTTGTCGGTCACTTTCGGCTCCTTCGCTTTGGGCGCGCGCACTTCTCCGAGGAGCATCACCGCGCGAATGAACTCTTCCGCGTAGTCATCGGTTTCGCGGTGATCGTGTTCATGCCGCGCCATGCTCATCGGTTCGACGAACCGTTCTCGTAGGTGGTCGATGAAACGTGGCTCGGTACGGGCCATGTAGGCGATCAGGGCCTGAAGCACCTTTTCGTGGGCGAGCACACGCCGTTCGAGATCGGTTGTCTCGGGTGACGCGATCGGCATGGCGCGGTTCATCCTTCATCGACCGCGCTTTCCGCGCGCTCCGGGGATCGATCGACATCAAGGGCTGCCAGGCAGGCTCGCGCAATGTCTCGGTCTGGGGCATCGGTTCCTGGCATCGTCGCCCAGCCTGCCGCCATTAGTGCGTCGCGCCTCTGGTAGGTCGAGGCGGCCCGGATCGTGGCCAGCCTGGCCGCCCGTGCCGGGTCGGAGCGCGCCATGTCGAGGCAGACGGGCACCATGGAGGCGACGACATCAGTTCGGGACATCGCCATCGCCCTGTCATTTGCGGTTCCGCCTGTCACCCAGCCGCCCCACGAAAATCCCACGACGCCGACGAAGGCAGCGCCGATCACGGCACCATAGACAGCGGGTTTGAGCCATTCGGGAGTGTTCATTTCAAGTCCTCCTGCGGGGAAAGCGCCGCTTCGCTATGATTGTTCGTTTCGGTTGTAGCCGCATCCCGGCTCAGCGCCTCCTTCAGGTCGTTTTCGGAAATGGCCCTCAACTCGGTACGTCCGGCATCACTGTCCCTGCCTCGCACCGTCAAGTAGGTCGCCGTCCGTCGGTAAGCCTCGAAGCTCAGCGCCTGCAGCAGCTCCTCCTCCACGAGAACTTCGTAGTCGCCCGCGGGTAAATCGCCCGGGTATCCTGACAAGGTGAACGGCTTAGAAAACGTCACCGTCGATCTGGTCGACCGCATGGTCATCTCTGGTCTCCGCAATGTTGGCAGATCCGTCGCTCGCCACTGTTGACGGCACCTTGGAGTCCGGGCCTGACCAGTCGAACGATTTCTCCTTTTGTATATCATGATCGTTAGCCTGACGCTGACACATGTTAGTCCCTGGGGCCGCGCCAGTTGTGAACTCCCCGGGAACAGTCGCCGGCACTGACCTGTGTAAGGGCGCTGGGACCTACCCGCGCTTAAACTTGGGAAAAGAGGGGGCGATTTGCTTTCCTGCAACCAAGGGATGGAATGACAATGGCCGACCCCAATGTACTCAACCCGCACCCGCCCGAGTTTGATCGGTTTCTCTATGCGTCGGTCGGCGAGGATCGAAAAGGATATGTCGTGACCGTTCTCTCCACGTTCGCGCGGCTCGGCCTCGATCCATGGAATGAAACCGCTGAGCTGGTCGCGCTGGGGCGCGATGCCGCGCGATCACGGCTGGGAAAGCTGCTTGCTCGATTTCCGGATGTTCCCACGCTCGAAAGCGATCACCGCAGGGTCGCACGGGACTTGAGCCAACTGCTCCCAGATTGTCCGATGCCGGGCACCCTGAAGCAAGCTGCCTCGACGGTGGCCGTTGGCCGCCCAGGCACAAGCGGCGCGATCGGGGCCGTGCTCGCGATCATCTTTTTGCTGTTTCAGATGTTTACGGTTGGCGGGTCGGGGTCTGTCGAATGATCGTTTCCACTCATACATCAACGCCAATGGGTCATTCTGCGCACAAGACCGGGACGCTTTCGCCGCGCGAACAGGGCGTTCTCTGGGACATGGAGCAACATTTCTGGACCGGTGGCGCCGACAGCGCACGGGCGACAACAGCAACGAATGCCGTCATGATCTTCCCCTATCCGCCGGGCATCCTCCAGGGTGACCAGATCTGGACCCATCTAAAGCAGAGCACCGGCTGGCGCTCCGTCGTGATGGCTGAACGTCGCGTCACGCGGTGTCGCGACATCGCCATTCTCACCTATCGCGTCTCGGCAGAGAAACCCGATGTGCCGATCTACAAGGCGCTCTGCGCCTCAACCTACCTATACGATGATGACACATGGCTGAGGGTTTCCCACCAGCAAACCGTAGTGACGTGAGTGCCATGACGTCAATCGACCTGCGACAGGCGCCGGGACTAACCTGCGTCAGTGCGGAGGTGCGTTGATATCGGCTAGGTGAGATGTGCCCGCCGAATATTTGGTGGGGCATTTTTTCCGAGTACCTGAGAAGCGTGTGGGCGTGCCGAACCCCAAAAGGTCGGCATGTTGGCACGCTTCTTATTCTCGGAACGTCCATGAAAGAACATTCCCAATGACTCCCGAACAAGCAAAAACCGCCGACAAGATGAAATCCGTCAAGGCCACGTGGGACAAGGCGCCCGCTGGTCCGAAGAAGGACGCCGCTCTGAAGCATTACCAGGCGGCCGAGAAGGCGCACACGGCGAAGAACGACGCCGAGACCAACAAGGAACTCGATGCGGCGACCCACGCCCTCGCGTGACCTCCGGCGTCTGACCTGATCACCGGGGCCGCCTGCCAAACAAGGGAGGGCGGCCCTCTCATATCAGGAGCGGTCCGGTCTGGTCCAGATATGCCGGATCGAACTCGGCAAGGTCCACCAGCCCGCCATAGTCGTGAAATGTCACAAGTCCGTCCCGAAAGGTCACCAGTCCACTCTCGCGAAGCTGGCGCAGGACGCGGTTTACATGGACCGCGCTCAACCCCAGCGTATCGGCGAGATGATACTGCGTCAGCGGGCAGTCGTAGCCGTCCCTGCTGCCCATCCCCACCAGCGCCAGCCTCGATCCCAGCTCCAGTAGGAAATGCGCCATGCGGGCGTCCGCATCACGCCGACCAATCCCGACGAGGTGCTCCACGACCATCGCTTCGTCCCTTGACGCCGCCCAGAGCACGGCGGTCGCCAGGCGTGGGGTCTGCGCGAACGCATCGAGAAGATCGCTCGTCAGCACTTCGGCAGCCTCGATATCCACGATGGGTTCGAAACTGTGGTCCGAGGTGCGCAAGAGAACGCTCCGCAACCCCAGAAAATCCCCCGGCACCTGGAAATCCACGATCTGCCGCGTCCCGTCGGCCTGTAGCTTGTAGGAACAGACCCAACCCGCGGAAAGAATATATGCGGCCTGAGCCGTCTGGCCCTGATGCACCATATCGCGCCCCGCGACAAAGGATCGGCGGCGCTGGTGCAGTCGTGCAAGCACGGCCAACTCGACATCAGACAGGGCGACGAAGGCCGAGAGCTTGCGTGTAAGGGGGCTGTGTTCAACTGATGTCATGGGGCCTCCCGGCGTGTCGTGACCCAAGAGCGGAAATCGGCCCGGACACTGCTCTGGATCAGTCCAGCATAAGGCACTTCCTGCGAGAAGTACGGATGTATTTGAACCTCATCTTTCCCGGTTCACGATGCCAAGAAAGGAACCCCGGATGTCCACGGCGAGCGAACATGCAGGCGAGGCCGCCCTATCGATCTGCGAGGCGCTCCTGCTTGCCTTGAAAGATCGCGCGCTGCTGCCGGAGCACGAGATCCTGGGGGTTCTGCGCGACGCCGCAGCGACGCATGAGAACGCGGTCGGGACCGACCTCGAAACGGAAAGGCACCGAGCCGTCGCAAACTTGATCAACGCGATCATTGCTGGCGGCAACTCTGTTCGGCGCTTGTGACGTCAAGCTCCAACAGTGGGCGGGAGCATTTATGGATATGCACTCATGGAACGCAAAAAAGATATTCTTTGAGGCGCTATTGCAGAACCCCTGCTGGTGCTGCCAGACGAATGCGAACCAGTCTCTCCAAGGGCAGTATGGCTGTCCCTTATGCCGCGCAAAGACCGCGCCACTCGGCGAGAGCGGCGGCGCGGTTCAGCTTGAAAGTCGTTCGGGAGGTGAGGCTGCGCTCCGAGTTGAAATGGTTGCAGACCGAGGCGTGGACGGCGGCGAATTTCTGCAAACTTCGCATCCGCCTGAAGCGCAGCATTGCCCGTTCTCGTCGTCGGAATGGCAGGTGCGAGTTCTCGGCCCGATTGTTCAACCAGCGACCCGTTTCTTGGCGATGACTGGCACCGATTTCCCTTAGAGCGGCACCGTAGGACCTGAGCCTGTCGGTTATGATCGCTTCCGGGCGACCATGCTTACGCATTGCTTTCCTTAGAAATTTCAGCCCGGCTTTCTTGTCCCGCTTCTTCGTGACGAAGCTCTCAAGGACTTCGCCCTCGTGATCCACAGCCCGCCAAAGGTAGTGGCGTTCGCCATTGATCTTCATGAACATCTCGTCGAGATGCCAGCACCATCGGCTGGATTTCATACCCTCGACCCGCCGCTTTCGGATCTCTGCAGCGAACATCGGGCCGAAGCGATGCCACCAAAATCGAACCGCCTCGTGGCTCACGTCGATGCCGCGTTCTTGGAGCAGGTCTTCCACATTTCGAAGCGACAGCGGAAACCGAACATACAGCATCACCGCCAGGCGGATGATTTCCGGGCTGGTCTTGAAATAGCGAAACGGGGATCTTTTGGTCATGCTGGACGCTACAGAACCGCCCTACCCGCCTCAAGCCAGTTTGCTTTGACAGCGCCGTTCATAGAGATGGCGCGTGGTTTGACGGGCCATGAAAATGCGGAAGCCAGGCTCGAGGCGTCTGCGGCTTCAAGAACAGCTCAGATAGAACGGTAGCATAGTTCCAAAGTCGGCTTATGCTATGAATACACTGCGCTCTTTCGTATCTGTTTTGCTGCCCGATTGCATGCGCTGTTTGCAAACGCGGCAGAGATATGAAGTAGATTGAACTGTCTGGTATTCACTGTCCGAAGCGACGCACTGACGGTTACGGTCGGCGTGAAAACCGGCCTTACTGCTTCCCAAGGAAACCAGCTCATGTTAATCCTAAAACTATTGAAAACTGTGGACTTCTGCGTCGTCTATCTGGGGTTTGCTGTCTTTGTTGATTGAAAGCCAAGCGCCTTGAGCACACCGAAAGTAAACTCTGCAGAGCAAAGCAAATCAAAGCCTCGGCAAAGCAGTGCGATGGCGGGCGGGATGGCTGCACAACTGGCGGCGGTGACTGAAGTCATGCGGGTCCTGGGCCGATCGCGGGACGACGACGGCCCCGTTTTCCAGACGATTTTGGCCAACGCCGTTGCTCTGTGCAACGCCCAGATGGCGGGTCTGATCCTCGCAACGACGCAGGACAACGCCCAGACGCTTGCCGCGCATATCGGCATGGCTCCAACGGCGGTTGAGCTTTTCGAAACGGGCGGCATGAAGATGGACCCGGACTTGTCTTACGCGGCGAGGTCTATTGTCGAGGCCCGACTGATCGCGTTCGAAGACATGGGGAAAAGCGAACTTTATTCCGCCGGCAGCCCGGTTGTGCGGTCCATGGTGGATGACAGCGGCATTCGCAGCGTTCTCTTTGTCCCATTGGTCGGGAGCCAGGGGGCAATCGGCGCAATCACGCTGTTCCGAGAAAGACGCGCGCCGTTCTCGTCAAACGAGATTGCGCTCGTGGAGGCCTTTGCGCTGCAAGCGGTGATCGCCATCGAAAACGTGCGGCAGTTTCGCGAGGTGCAGGAGCGGCTGGAACGCGAAGCGGCCACCTCGGAAATCCTGTCGGTCATCAGCCAAAGCCGCGATGACGCCGCGGCCGTGTTTCAAACCGTTCTGGAACAGGCAACCGAAGTGTGCGGCGCAGATCAGGCGGCGTTGGCGTTATACGTGCCAGGCAGTAAGAATTACCGTCTTGCGGCCAATTGGGGCCACGCCAATCAGGTAAGCAAACCCGGCGATGAATGGCCGCTGAGCAGTCCGCATTCTGCGGCCACGGCGATTAGGACGGGCGAGGTCATCCAGATCCACGATCTCGCTGATACGGACGCCTACCGCAGCGGCGATCCCACAACCGTGTCGATGGTTGATCGAGAAGGCATCCGCTCTCGGGTTGCCGTGCCTTTGATGCGAGACGGGCGGGCAATCGGGGCCTTTGCGCTAAGCCGCCGCGATGTGCGCCCGTTCTCGTCTGCTGATATCGCGCTGATCGAAAGCTTTGCAAAGCACGCCGTAATCGCCATCGACAACACCCGCCAGTTCACGGAGACGCAAGAGGCGCTGGCACAGCAGACGGTCACAGCGGACATCCTGAGTGTCATCAACCAAAACCCGGGCGATTTGCAGCCCGTGTTCGACAGCATCGCAATCTCGGCGTTGGAGCTTTGCGGCGCCAAATCTTGCTTTCTTTGGCGCGTCGAAGATGGGATGCAGCATCACTGCGCGACAGCTGGTTTTGAAGGTGCTGACCTTGACGAGTATTTGGCGCAATTTCCTCGGCCCGCAGGTCCAGATACCCTCTCGGCGCAAGTGGTTGCGTCTGGCGAGGTGCAGCGCATCGCCGATGCACAGGACCCAAGCTATAAAGATCATAAATTGGCAATAGAATACGGATTTCGCGAAATCGTAGGCGTTCCGATTGTGGTAGGTGGCACGAGTTGGGGCACCATCATTCTGGCCTGGCCAGAAAGCACCGCCCCAACGGACACCCATATCAAACTGACCCAGACCTTCGCCGAACAGGCAGCCATCGCCATAGAGAACGTGCGGCTTTTCAATGAGACGCAAGAAGCCCTTGAGCTGCAGACCGCCACGGCGGAGGTTTTGAAAACGATCAGTCAGGATGCGTTCGATCTGCCTACGGTATTGCAGGCGCTGATCGATACGGCGGCGCGTCTGTGCGATGCGTCGATCTGCATTCTGTTCGAAAACCGGGGTGGCGCGATGCACATGGGCGCCAATTTCGGCTGCACGCCGGAAATGCTTGATTGGCACGCGGTTAATCCAAACCCGATTGACCGCGGGAACGTTGCGGGGCGCGCTACCCTGGATCGCGTGACGATTCACATACCCGACATACTGTCGGACCCGGAATATGCAATCCCACAATCCGTGAGCCTCGGTGGCTGGCGCTCGATTATCGCGGTTCCGTTGATACTTGATAACGAAGTGATTGGCGTTCTGGACCTTGCACGTCCCACGGTCGGCCCCTTTAGCCCCCGCCAGATTGAACTGGTGGAAACCTTCGCCGATCAAGCGGTGATAGCGATCAAGAACGCCAAACTCTTTGAGCAGGTTCAGCATCGCACGAGTGAGGTCGAGGAGGCTCTTGAGCGGCAGAAAGTCACCTCGGAAATCCTGCGCGCGATCAGCCAGTCGCCCACAGATGTACAGCCGGTGATGGAGACGATTGTCAGCAACGCAACCCAATTGATCCACGCCGATATGGCGATCTTTCACCTGCGCTACGAAGACCATTATTACCCATCGGCCGGCTCGGGGCCGAAAGGCGTATTGATCACCGACAGGATACTGGAAGGTGCGCGCAAACTGGCGCATAAATTCACACCTGACGGCTTGCCGTTGCACCCTCTGGCCCCGGACGACAATTTCCCCTCCCGCGCGATGGTCACGGGTGAAGTGCAGCACATCATCGATTGGCCGAACACAGAAATTCCTTCGCACGAGGTTGAGCGCGGCAAACAGCTGGGGCTAAAGTCCGCGATCTATGTTCCGCTGGTGCAGGGGGGCATCAGCATTGGCTCTCTGGCCATAGGGTCGACGGAACAGACCGCGTTCTCGGAGCAGGATATCGCCTTGGCGCAGTCCTTCTGTGATCAGGCGGTCATCGCGCTGCGCAACACGCAGCTGTTCATCCAGACGCAGCAATCGCTGGAACAGCAGACAGCAAGCAACGAAATTCTCAGTGTGATCAGCCAGTCGGTCGAAGACACACAGCCGGTCTTTGATCTGGTGGTACAGAAGGCAGCGGAGCTTTGCGGGGCATCGTTCTGTGTGCTCGACCGGTTTGACGGAGACGCTTATCATTTCTGTGCGCAGTATGGTTTCCCGCCGGACCTCGCCGCCGAGTTGATGTCCGACTACCCGTTTGCCAGAGCCGAAGGCCACATGTCGGTAAAGGTGGTCGAAAGCGGGGACGTGGCACATATCGAGGACGCACAGGACGGGTCAGTCTACTACGCACCCGACTTGGCAAAGGCCGTTGGATGGCGGCGTATGCTGGGGGTGCCGATCCGGGATGAGGACCAGATCTGGGGTGCCGTCGTTGTGGCTTGGCCGCATACCGAACCACCGTCTACCTCCACAATCGAACTGATCCAAAGCTTTACCGCCCAAGCCAGCATCGCCATTAAGAATGCACGGTTGATGCAAGAGACCAAGGCCCGCACAGCGGAGGTGGAGGAGGCGCTCAAGCGGCAAACCGCGACCTCCGAGGTGCTTGAGGTTATCTCCAACTCGGTCGAAGACGCAGATCCGGCGTTTCAGGCCATCCTTGCCCGAGCGGCGGCGATTTGCGATGCGCCTTTGGTGAGCCTCAATATACTCTCCCCTGATCGAAAAACGGCGAAGCTGGTCGCGCATTGGGGCGATAATCTGAACTATTTGAAGGTGGGCGAAACGGTTTGGGATGTGGAAAACCCGAGCGCCACGACCCTTGTGTTCCATACCAAAAAGCCGAACCATGTGCACGATCTGAAGGACACCGACCGTTACCGCGCAGGCGATATGCTGCGTCGTCGCGTCGTAGACGACGAAGGGGTGCGAACGTTTCTGGCCGTCCCGCTCATCCACAACGGCGAGGTGACCGGCAACATTGCGGTTTACAAGCGCGAGGTCAAACCGTTCTCGGATAGAGATATCGAATTGCTGGAAACCTTTGCAGATCAGGCTGTGATCGCGATCCAGAATGCGCGGCTGGTCAACGAAACCCAGACGGCTTTGGCACGGCAGACGGCGAGTGCGGATATTCTACGCGTCATCAGCGGTTCGCCCGATGATGTGACCCCGGTTTTCGAGCAAATCGTGAGATTGGCCGTGTCTTTGGTGTCCTGCGACATGGCCATCGTGATCGAAACGGACGGGCAAGAGCTTTGGAACGCGGCCGTCGCCGATAAGGACGGCGTCAAAGAGATCGTTCATACAACACGTCATCCGGTTGATCCCGAGGACAATCTGCCCTCGCATGTCATCCTGTCCAAACAGATGTCGCACTTGACTGACTGGACGACTGCCGACCTGCCTGCAAAAGACCGTCGCGAGTTGGAAAAGCCCGACGGTCCGCGGGCCACCTTGGCGCTGCCGCTGCTTCGCGGCGATAAATGTGTCGGCGTCCTGTTGTTCATGCGCAAAACGCCCGGTGCGTTTACCGCCGATGAGCTGGCCATGGCGCAGACATTCAGTGATCAGGCTGTGATTGCCATCGAGAACACAAGGCTGTTCAACGATACGCAGACCTCGCTGGCCCGCCAAACTGCCAGCGCTGACATCCTGCGGGTGATCAGCAGCGCACAAGCGGATGCGAGCCCGGTGTTCGAGGCCATTGCGCAAACGGGCATCCGGCTGCTGTCCTGCGAGGGGGCGGCAGTCATGATCCGCAAAGGCGATTGCTTTATCCCGGAAGGTGGCTATCAAACCACGGGACGCATCGCCAATCTTGACCCCAATGCTGTACCCGTTGATCCCGCGCTCAACTATCCGTCGCGGGTGTTCCAAACCGGGAAGATGGTCCACGTTCCGGATCTGAGCGTCGTCGATTTGCCGGTACACGAACGTGACACTGTTCAAAAGTTCGGCATGAAATCAGCGATCTATCTGCCAATGACCCGCGACGGGGTCACTTTGGGCGTGCTGGTCTTTACCCGTGTGAGCCAAGCGCGGGCGTTCACAGCTGAAGAGATCGAGTTGGCCGAAAGCTTCTGTGATCAGGCGCTTATCGCAATTGAAAACACACGGCTCTTCAACGAAACGCAGACGTCATTGGCCCGGCAAACTGCGACGGCCGACGTCCTGCGGGTCATCAGTCAGTCGCCGGGCGATGTTACGCCGGTCTTTGAAGCCATCTGCCAGTCCGCGACATCCCTTCTGGCGAGCGACATGGCCTTTGTCATGACCACGAATGGCGAGACCTATTCGCCTGTCGCCGGCGCAACGCCTGCCGGCATCATGGACGATCATGGGCCACAGAATAACCCTGTTGATGCTTCGGCCAACTTTCCGTCCCGCGCCATTCTGTCGCGTGAAATGCTGCACCTGCCGGATTGGTCGACGATTGAGCGACCACCGCATGAGGACTTCATCCATCAAAGGTTCGACGTAAATGCGGCGCTCTATGTACCTCTCAACTTGAAAGACGGGCTTTTCGGGCTGTTGGTTCTGGCGCGGAGTGCCAAGCAGGCCTATAGCGACGACGAGATTGCCTTGGCGAACTCGTTCTGCGACCAGGCGGTCATTGCAATTGAAAACGTCCGCCTTTTCAAGGCAGCACAAGACGCCCGCGAAGAGGCCGAAAAGGCCAATGAGGCCAAATCGGCCTTCCTTGCCACTATGTCCCACGAAATCCGCACGCCTATGAACGCAGTCATCGGGATGAGCGGGCTGATCATGGACACTGACTTGAACGAAGAGCAGGCAGATTATGCCCGCACGATCCGGGACAGCGGCGACGCTCTGTTGGGCATCATCAACGAAATCCTCGACTTCTCCAAGATCGAAGCAGGGCAAATGGATATTGAGGATCACCCCTTTGACCTCCGACACTGCATCGAGTCCGCACTGGATCTGATCAGCGGGCGCGCTGCGGAAAAGCAGCTGGATCTGGCCTATGTCTACGATGACACGGTGCCCGAGGGGATCAGTGCCGATCTTACGCGGTTGAGGCAAATTCTGCTCAATCTTCTGTCGAACGCGGTCAAGTTCACTGAGGCCGGTGAAGTGATTCTTTCCGTGTCCACAGCTGCGACGGATCGCGGGGGTGCCACGCTGCAATTCAGCGTTCGCGACACTGGCATCGGTTTAACCGACGAGGGTATGAGCCGTCTTTTTCAGTCGTTCAGTCAGGCCGACAGCTCCACCACCCGCAAGTACGGCGGCACCGGCCTTGGTCTTGCCATCTCCAAACGGCTGGCCGAACTGATGGGCGGGACGATGTGGGCGACCAGTGACGGCGCGGGCAAGGGATCGACCTTTCACTTCACCATAGAGGCGAAGGCCGCCACGCTGCCGGAGACCGAAGCGCGAAGCCTTATCGGAGAACAGTCCGAGCTGCGCGGCAAGCGCCTCATGGTGGTGGATGACAACGCCACAAACTTGAAGATCCTGACCTTGCAGACCCAAAAATGGGGCATGCAGACTCGGGCCTACGCGACACCCGCGCAGGCATTGGAGGCGATCGACGGTGGACACGTCTTTGATCTGGCCATCCTTGACATGCATATGCCCGATATGGACGGGCTGGAACTGGCGCGCGCAATTGCCCAACGTGCGCCAGACCTGCCCAAGGTGCTCTTCAGTTCCCTTGGTTTGCGCGACACGGATGCGGACAAGGCCCTCTTTGCCGCCGCGCTCGCCAAACCGTTGCGGCAGTCGCAGCTCTTTGACACGTTGGTCACGCTCTTTGCCCCGGATGCCGTGACCAAAGTCACCCCGAAAACGGTGCCGAAACCGCCCTCCGATCCGGATATGGCCAAACGTCACCCCCTCCGTATCCTGCTGGCCGAGGACAATCTGGTGAACCAGAAACTCGCCACCCGCCTGTTGGAGCAGATGGGCTACCGCATAGATCTGGCGGGCAATGGGATCGAGGCCTGTGAGAGCGTCGCACGGCAAACCTACGATGTGGTTCTGATGGACGTGCAAATGCCAGAGATGGACGGCCTTGAGGCCACGCGCCGGATCATCGATGAGCACCCGAACACGCGTCCCCGCATCATCGCGATGACCGCAAACGCGATGCAGGGCGACCGCGACATGTGTCTGGATGCAGGCATGGACGACTACATCGCCAAACCGATCCGCGTTGATCGCTTGACCGAGGCGCTTTTGAACGTGCCCTCACCGCAAAAGGATCAGGCATGAGCCCAAACATCGTCGACACCGAGACCTACGCCGAGTTCCGCGCTTCCATGGGTGAGGAGTTCGCTGCTGAACTCGTTGCCACCTTTCTGCAAGAGGCACCGCTGATGCTTTCAGCGCTCAAGGCCGCTGACGCGTCGCAGGATCCGGATGGGTTCAGGCGCGCCGCCCACTCGCTCAAGTCAAACGCCGAGATTTTTGGTGCCACCGCACTCGCCGACATTGCCCGCCACATGGAAACATCCGGCTCGCCCACAATCGACGACCTTGAGGCGACCCTGTCGCAGACAGAAAACGCTTTGCGGGCCCTGATCGATGCGTGACATGCCCGGACATGTGCTGGTTGTCGATGACAACAAGGTCAACCGCCTCCTCATGTCGCGCAGCATCGAGATGCTGGGCCATCGCGTGTCCGTGGCGGAAAACGGGCGGATCGCAATGCATATGTTGAAGTCCGACAGTTACGACATCCTGCTGCTGGACATCGAAATGCCGGAAATGGATGGCTTTGAAGTGCTCGAAGCGCTCAAGGCGGACCCCGGATTGCGCCAGCTGCCCGTGATCGTGACCTCTTCGGTCGAAGGTCTGGACAACATCGTGCGCTGCATCGAATTGGGGGCGGATGATTACATACCCAAACCGGTGAACAAGGTGCTGCTGGGGGCCCGTGTCAGCGCCAGCCTCGTGCGCAAGCGCCTCCAGGACGAGCAAAAGCAGCTGCTCAACCGCTTTGCCACCCCGGAGGTCGCAGAGCACCTCTCGGTAAGCGGCTTTGCCATCGGCGGAGAACGCCGGGTTGCCACGGTATTGTTCTGCGACATCAGGGATTTCACCGCCATATCCGAGCACATGACGCCAGAGGCGACAATCGACCTGATCAATACTTACTACACCCTCATGTTCGAGGCCGTTTCCAGCCAGGGCGGGATCATCAGCCTCATGGTGGGTGATGGGCTGATGGCGCTCTTCGGCGCACCGAACGCGCTCGAGAATTCAGCGCAAGCAGCTGTTTCTGCTGCGCGGGAAATGCTGGCCATGACGGCGGCGTTGAATGAGGAACGCGAGGCGGCAAATGACGCACCGCTGCAGATCGGTTTCGGTATCGCAACCGGCGAAGTTGTCGCCGGTTATACAGGCACGCATCACCGCGCGACCTATACCTGCATTGGCAAAACAGTGAACCTCGCGGCGAGATTGGAAGCGCACACAAAGGTTGCAGGCTGTGAAGTCCTCTTGGACCAGGCGACCCGCGCAAACCTGACAGACATCTCGGATATTCGCAAGATCAATGACGTCCATCTGAAAGGGTTCGCTGAGGCCGTAAACGTGTTCGTTCTTTGAAAGGTCGCCTTTTTTGCGGTTCAAACACACAAACGAACGACGTACATCGGCTAAGGTTGCTCTCAACGCGCGCTTTAGCGACAACCGCCGCTTGGCGGCAAAGAGGCCGCTGCAGGTGCTGCCAGACGAATGCGAACCAGTCTCTCCAAGGGCAGTATGGCTGTCCCTTATGCCGCGCAAAGACCGCGCCACTCGGCGAGAGCGGCGGCGCGGTTCAGCTTGAAAGTCGTTCGGGAAGTGAGGCTGCGCTCCGAGTTGAAATGGTTGCAGACCGAGGCGTGGACGGCGGCGAATTTCTGCAAACTTCGCATCCGCCTGAAGCGCAGCATCGCCCGTTCTCGTCGTCGGAATGGCAGGTGCGAGTTCTCGGCCCGATTGTTCAACCAGCGACCCGTTTCTTGGCGATGGCTGGCACCGATTTCCCTTAGAGCGGCACCGTAGGACCTGAGCCTGTCGGTTATGATCGCTTCCGGGCGACCATGCTTACGCATTGCTTTCCTTAGAAATTTCAGCCCGGCTTTCTTGTCCCGCTTCTTCGTGACGAAGCTCTCAAGGACTTCGCCCTCGTGATCCACAGCCCGCCAAAGGTAGTGGCGTTCGCCATTGATCTTCACGAAAATCTCGTCCAAATGCCACCGCCAGCGGCTCGACTTCATCCCCTCAACGCGCCGTTTCCTGATCTCGTTGGCGAACATCGGCCCGAACCTGTGCCACCAGAACCGGACGGCCTCGTGGCTCACATCAATGCCGCGTTCGTGCAGAAGATCTTCCACGTCCCGCAGTGAAAGCGGAAACCTGATGTACAGCATAGCTGCCAGGCGGATGATCTCCGGACTGGTCTTGAAATAGCGAAACGGGGATCTCGTAGCCATGCTGCAAGGCTACGAAACCGCCCTGCCCGGCTCAAGCTGGTTTCCTTTGACAGCACCAGACCATCGGCACCGAAGTGAACCGCGTCGGAGGACGGATCATCCGCGAGCATCGTAATCACCACATTCGCAGCGTTTGAAAGCGCGCTCGGGCTCGGCGCAGCTGTACAGCCCAGTTCTGCCGCCAACGCGTCTGACTTCTCGGGCGAGCGGTTCCAGAGCGTGAGCTCGAAACCAGCATGCGACAGGTTGCGCGCCATATGTGTGCCCATCCTGCCCAGACCGGCAAAGCCGACCCGCATCACGCCACCTTTTCGGTTTCCAGACCAGATATGGCCGCGATGAGGTTTTCTTCCGTCACCTCTTCAGAGGCGAATGTGCGCATGACACGGCCCGAATACATGGCGACGATCCGGTCGCTGACGTGCAGAACTTCGGGCATTTCCGAGCTGATGACGATCACGGCGTAACCCTGTGCGGCCAATTCACGGATCAGGTTGTGGATCTCGGCCTTGGAGCCAACGTCGATGCCGCGCGTCGGCTCGTCGACAATTAGCACGCTGGGGTGCATCGAAAGCCATTTACCGATCACGATCTTCTGCTGGTTGCCCCCCGAAAGATTGCCGACGAGCTGTTTCCAACCGGGCGTGCGTATGTCGAGCCGGTCGCGGTATTGGTCGAAGATAGCAATCTCCGAGCCTTCGGCCACAAACGGCCCCGCCGTCAGGTCATTCACTTGCGGCAGGGTCATGTTGTCCCGACAATTCATGCCAAGCACGAGGCCCTGACCCTTTCGGTCTTCGGGTACGAGAGAGATGCCGCGTTCGATGGCATCATGCGGAGACTGGATGCGCACCTCTTCGCCATCAAGCAGGATCACCCCGGCCGATGGGTCGCGCAACCCGAAGAGCGTTTCGGCGATCTCGGTGCGCCCGGCCCCCACGAGGCCGTAAAAGCCGACCACTTCGCCGCGGCGAACCTCGAAGCTGACATTGTTATACAAATCGCCGCAGCTGAGCCCCCGCACTTCAAGGGCGACATCGCCCAACTCGTGGTGTGTTTCGTTGCGCGACAGATCGAGCTTACGTCCAATCATCATCTGCGTGACACCTTCTTCGTCGGTGTCGGCGGTGTTCACCGTGCCCTGATATTGGCCGTCACGCAGTACGCTGATCCTGTCGGTGATCTTGAAGATCTCCTCCATCCGATGCGAAATATAGGCGATGCCGACACCTTGTGCCTGCAGATCGGCGATCACTTCAAAAAGCACGATTTTCTCGGCGTCGGTCAGCGAAGCCGTCGGCTCATCAAAAATCACCGCCTTGGCATCGACCGTCAGGGCGCGCGCGATCTCGACCATCTGCTGGTTGGCAATCGACAGATCCCCGACGAGCGTCTTGGCCGAGAAGCCGACTTTCAACCGATTAAGGATCGCGCTCGTCTTGGCCTCAAGCTCGGTCCAGTCCACAAGGCCGAAGCGCTTGCGGGGCAGCTCGCCGAGGTAGATGTTCTCGGCCACGCTCAGCTCATCGGCCAAGCTCAGTTCCTGGTGAATGAAGACAATGCCCTTGGCCTTCGCATCTAGCGGGCCGGACATGACCACGGGTTCTTCGCCCACGATGATCTGGCCCTCGTCGGGCTGATGGATGCCTCCGAGCACCTTCATCAGGGTGGATTTGCCGGCGCCATTCTCGCCCATGAGGGCGTGAACCTCGCCTGGCAGGATCGTCAGCGAGACGCCATCGAGCGCGCGCACACCGGGGAAGGTCTTGACGATGCCCTCCAGCCGCAGGACAGGGGTTTTCTCGGTCATACCTTCAACTCCTCTTTGCCTTTTACGTTCAGTTGCCGATCCAGGAAGATGACGGCGATCAGGATAAGACCGATCACGAGGTTGACCGTTGATGTGTCGGCCCCCAGATGGGCGAGACCCTTGCGTAGAAGCTGGATCGCCAGAACGCCGCCGAATGTCGAGATGATCGAGCCTGCGCCGCCCGTGAGCTTGGTGCCGCCCAGAACGACTGCGGTGATCACCCACAGTTCGTAAAGCTCGCCGTCGTTGGGGTTGACTGAACCGGATTCGGAATAGAACACCACCGCAGACAGCGCGGCGAGGAACCCGATGATCATGAAGTTGATCATCATGTGTGGGCCGACGCGGATGCCGGCATTGACGGCCGCCTCGCGGTTGTTGCCGATGGCATAGGCGTTGCGCCCATGCACTGTGCGGTTCATCAGGAACCATATCGCGGCGGTCACTATGAGCAGGAACCATGTGGCCGTGTGCAGCCCGAGAAACTGCGCCTCCGCAAAATCCACCAATGTCCAGTTGAGGTGGCTGGTCGGCTGCTCCCCATTGTACATGAAAACAAGCCCGCGATAGCCCAGCATAGAGCCCAGCGTGACGATGAAGGCATCGACCCCTGTCTTCCAGACAATGAGCCCGTTGAGCGCACCCAGAACGATGCCGGTCATCAGGGCCAATGCCCAGGCTACGGGGATCACCCCGTCTCCGAGCCCGGCGAAGATCGGCCAGGTCATGCTGTCGAGAAGCACAATTGCGCAGATCGCATAGGTGGCCCCGACACTGAGGTCGATATTGCCGTTGACCATGATGATGGTCATGCCCATGGCAATAATGCCGATCGGAGCGGATTGCTTGAACAAGAGCAGCATGTTGCCCGCATCCATGAAGGCCTTGTCACTGACCGAGAGAAACTCGCCCGCGATCGAGAAGAAGATCAACTCGAAGACGATGAAGCCCCAGATGGCGCCGCGCTTGAGAAAGCTTGATAGAGTTCCGGCTTGCATGATCTCTCCTCCTTTACGCGATCGGGGACCAAAGCTTGCCGCGCTTGGCTGCGATATCGAGCCAGACTGCAAGGATGATGATGACCCAGGTCACAACGAACTGAACGTAGAATTGGAGCCCGACGAGCAAGAGACCGTTCTGGATGAAGCCGAGGATCAGAACGCCGATCACCGTCTTGAAGATCGTGCCCGAGCCGCCCAGCAGTGATGCTCCGCCCAAGATGACGGCGGCCAGCACCTCCAGTTCAAGCCCTTGCCCAACGGTGTTCTGTGAGCCAAGGCTGCGGCTGGCCTGGATGAGACCCGCCGTTGCCACGCAGACTGCGCTGAGCAGATAGCAGGTAAAGACCACGCGCGCGCGGCGGATGCCTGAAAACGTGGCGGCCGTTCCGTTGCCGCCCACGGCATAGACCTTTCGGCCGAACGGTGTCTTGGCCAGCATTGTCCCCAGCACCACGGCAAGCAGCGCAAAGAGTAGGATCGGCACGGGGATGCCAAGCGCGTCGCCCTGGCCGAATACGCTGAACCACGTGCCTTCCTTGTCGGCAATGTCCATGTTCTTGCCGCCCGAATAGGTCAGTGTCAGACCATGAATGGCCGACAGCATGCCCAGCGTCACGATCAGCGAGTTGAGCTTCAGATATCCGACGAGAAAGCCGATGAACGCGCCTAGGCAGAGCGTCATGGCAAACATTACCGGGATGGCCAGAGTGGGGCCGATCTTGTCGTGCAGATCGAGCACCACGATGGTTGAAAATGACATCATGGAGCCGACCGAAAGATCGAGATTGCCGCTGATGACAACGAAGGTCACGCCAAGGGCCATAACGCCCAGGATGGCCGAAGAGCGAACCACGCCCATGATGTTGTCGGGATCGAGAAAGCGCCCGTTTGCAAGCGCAAACCCGATCATGAAGATCACGAAGGCAACAAGAATGCCCTGTCGGGCCAGAAAGCCGCCAATCTCTTTTTTCGTCAGCCCTGCCATGGCTTCCTCCCATTTCTCGCCAAAGTGGCGATCATACCAGCGTCATGCCGCCGTCGATCATCACGATCTGACCGGTCATGTAATCGCTTTCTTTCGACGCCAGAAACGTTGTTGTTCCTGTGATGTCCTCAGGCTTGGCCACTCGGCCTTTCAGGATCGCTGAGGAAAATTCCTCCATCGCCTGTCCCGGGCGCTCGGCGGCACCGATTGCCATCAGATCCTGATCGACCTGTTCCCACATCTCGGTGGCCACGACGCCGGGGGCGAACCCTGTCACCGTGATATTATGTTTCGCCAGATCGCGCGCGCCGGATTGTGTCAGCGCCACAACGCCAAACTTTGACGCGCAATAGGGCGAAACGTTGTCAAATCCCTGCCGGCTGGCAATCGAGGCGGTGTTGATGATCTTGCCGAACGTGCCCTGGCGTATGAATTGCTTTGCCGCTTCCTGCATTCCGATCAGGCAACCGAGGCCGTTCACATCGTTAATGAAGCGCCAGTTCTCCTCGGTCACGTCGAGGAAGTTCATCGGCTTGTTTACGCCAGCATTGTTGAACTTGACGTCCAGCTTCCCAAAGGTCTCGACCACATGGCCGATCATCGCGCGGACTTGGGCACGGTCGGTCACATCAACCGCGGCATGGGTGACTTTGCCGCCCCCATGCGCCGCACGCTTTTCGTTGGCGGCGGCCACTTCGGCGACTTTTGCGCCGTTGATATCGGCAAAGCAGACGTCAGCGCCTTCATCCAGAAGAGCCTCCCCTATAGCGCGCCCGATACCCTGGGCGGCGCCGGTCACGATGCAAGATCGACCGGAAACACGGGCCATGATCTACTCTCCCGAAAAGAACTTGTGATGTCAGGTAATTTGCGGGCGCAGCCGAAGCCGCGCCCGCGAAAGCCAAGGTCTTAGAAGACAGGCTTTGTGAAGTCGCCCATGTTGTCCTGGGTGATCTTCGGTGTGTCGAAGTAGTTCAGGAACGGCAGCTCCTTGCCTTCGAGCGTTTCGATGGCAGTTTTCAGAGCTGCTTCGGCATCATCAACCGGAGACTGGTAGATCGAACCCCAGTACTCACCTCGCTCCATGGCCTCATAGCCGACGGCAAAATTTGTCGCGCCGACGAAGATGATGCCGTTGCGGCCCGCAGCCTTGGCGGCGTTCAGAGCGCCAACGCCCATGTTGTCGTCGCCAGCATAAACGCCGTCAATGTCATCATACTTGACGAGGAAGGCTTCCATGACTTTTTGCGATTTCTCGCGGTTCCAGTCGCCTGGTTGCGTCTCGACAAGTGTCACGTTCGGGCAGACTTCGGGAAGGCGGTCATCAAAGCCTTTTTGGCGCTCGATCGCTGTCGTGTAACCGGGCTGGCCGGAAATCTGCACGACGCGTGCCTCGTTTTCGATGCCCATCGCCTTGAACTTGTCGCACATGATCTCGGCCGAGCGCGAACCTTGGGTGATGTTGTCCGGGCCCGAGAAAGACGCCACGAAGTCGAAGCCCTGCTCGGCGATGTTCGAGTTGGTGACGACCACGGGTATGCCCGCCTTATGCGCCTTGCGCACCGCGGGGATCACGGCTTCGCCGTTTGTCGGCCAAATGATGATGGCATCGACTTCCTGCTGGATCAGGTCTTCCATCTGCGCGATCTGGCGGGCCACATCGCCGCCTGCGTCGAGGACGATGGCTTCGACATTCTCGTTTGCTTCGGCCGCCGCGATGAAGGCCTTCTCATATGTGGTCTGGTAGCTGTCGACGCCCACGTTGTTTTGCGTGATGCCGATTTTCATCGTTTCGGCGACTGCTGCGCCGGCCACCATCAGAGCGGCTGCTGCGGTGGTTGCTGCCAGTGCGTTGCGATAGTTCATTTGGGTCTCCTCCCAGAGTATCCATGGTTTAGGTCCGGCTCATCCTCGTCTCCTTCCGAGGAATCATCACCCGTCTGTCCAGGCGATTGCGACTACGGTGACGTGTCTCAAGCCCTCAGAATGCATGATAAATATCCATATTGGATGTTTTTGTATCCAATATGGATTTCTAGGCGATACGATTTGGATGTCATTTTGAACAATTTGAACGGGAGAGAACCAGTGTTGAATCACGATTCGTCCAAAATGGATGAAAAGCGCAGACCCACAACGCGCACGCCCTTACAAAGACGGTCAAAGCCAGTGAACGCGATGAAAGGACAAGATGAAAGCTACATCGTATCGCCGCAGGCGAGAAGCGAGATGTTGCGCATTTTGTCCTTTCTGGAGGATTTCGGCGAGGAGCTGGAAACAGCGGTCGAGCTCTTTGCCCCCAACCCCTACTTCCGCATGACATTGCATCTGGTGCGCGGCCATCTGGAAGCGAAAACAGTGACGCCCACCTCGCTGATCGGCGCCAGCCAGGTACCCTACGCCACGGCGACGCGGCGCCTGAAGGAAATGGTGTCCTCAGGCCTCATTGAGCAACGCCCCCGCACACGCTCGGGAAAGAGCTTTTCGCTGCACCCCAGCGAGAAGTTGCTCGAACAGTGGATGCAGCTTTCGGGCCGCGTCGCGCGCCTTGCGGAGACGCGCTTTGGCGGGCGCGAACGTGGGGCTGATAGCAAGGATTATTATTTCGGTGGCTCTTACATGTCGGCCCGGTCGATCCCACCGCTCAAGGTTCTTCCCGAACCGCTCAAAGTTTCGGGCGGCCTTCGCGTTCTGGTGCACGGTGATCCGACCTTCATGGTTATGGACAACCTCAAGCGCCAGTTCGAGCAGGTGATCGGCACGCAGATTCATCAACGCGCCTTCTCAATCGACCGATTGCGCGAGGAGGCAATGCGTAACGCCGAGCGCAAAAAC
The DNA here is from genome assembly GCF_059612725.1 of Ruegeria sp. YKSF070. Taxonomy (NCBI): domain Bacteria; kingdom Pseudomonadati; phylum Pseudomonadota; class Alphaproteobacteria; order Rhodobacterales; family Roseobacteraceae; genus Ruegeria; species Ruegeria sp. YKSF070. The sequence continues at coordinate 24,734 of NZ_JBXWRD010000031.1, forward strand.
AGCCGCTATGACATCATCGCGCTCGATCTTCCCTGGGTTGGGGGATATGCGGAAAAAGGCCTGCTCATGCCGCTGGACGAGGCGATGGACATCGCACGGATCGATCCGGCTGACTTTCACACCGCAGGCTGGCAAGCCGCCCATTGGGGTGGGCGGGCCTACGGCGTACCAGCGCAAACAACACCCGAACTTCTCTTTTATCGCAGGGATCTCTTCGCCGAGGCGGGGCTTGAGCCCCCTGCGACAACCGACATGCTGCTCGACGCGGCCAAGGCGCTGCACGACCCCTCCCGTAGCCGCTACGGGATCGCCTGGAACGCTGCCCGCGGCACCGCGCTGGGCCACACCGTTTTAATGACAATGGCCGATTTCGGTCAGCCGATCCTTGATCTGCCCGTCATCGCGGGGGGCTTCAAGACCGACGACCTTGCGACACGCAGCTATCGCCCGACGATTGACACCGATGCGGGGCTACAAGCCGCAGAGTTTCTTCTGGAAATGCTGCGCTATTCGCCCCCCGACATTCTGTCCATGTCGTGGTACGAGCGCATTCGCCCCTACGCGGCTGGCAAGATCGCCATGGCATATGGCTACACGCTTCTGGCCCCCTATTTCGAACTTGATGACAGCTCACCTGCCTACGGCCAAACAGGTTATCTGCCTCACCCATCCGGCGCTGGCGCAAGCCCTGTGGCGCCCGTGGGCGGCTATATCATGGGGATCCCTGGCAATCTCGCGCCAGAGCGGGTCAAGGCAGCCGTCGAGGCGCTCATGGTCTTTACCTCGCCCGAGGCGCAGAAGCTTTATGTGCAAAACGGCAGCCGAACCAATCCGCGCTATTCCGTTGGCGCAGACCCCGAGGTGCGCCGCGCCTCGCCGATTTTCGAGGCCGTTGATGGCATGTCGTGGCGCGATGAGCTTCAGTTCTGGCCGCGCCCGCCCGTGCCCGAGATCTGCGACATCATCCAGATCTGCGGCGAAGAGTTTCACGACATGCTACGCGGGATCGTCACCCCTCGTGAAGCCTTGAAAGCGGCGCAAACCCGCGCCGATGCCCTGATTTTACCAGACTAACGTCATCTGAGGAGGAGAGACCATGGACCCCAATCGTCTGAAAGGTAAGAATATTCTGATCACCGGAGCCGCGCGCGGCATGGGTGCGGCCAACGCCGAGAGTTTTGCGGCACAAGGCGCCAATGTCTGCCTTGCCGATCTTGACGGCGATGAAGCCCAGGTTGTTGCAGACCGCATCAACGCCGCTGGAAACGGCAAGGCGGTTGCGGTCAAATGCGATGTGACCAAGCGCGAAGACAATGCCGCCGCAGTGGCCGCCACGGTCGAGGCCTTCGGCTCGATCAACGTCGGCCTCTTCAACGCCGGCCTCAACAAGCCCCGCTTCTTCATGGATATCGATGAAGACAACTGGGACATGATCATGAACGTCAACACCAAGGCGATGTGGCTCGGCATGCAGGAAACGGCCCGCCAGATGATCGCCCAGGGCCCGATGGAGGACCATCCCTACAAGCTGATCAACGTCGGCTCCATCGCCAGCCGCAAGCCGCTGGTTGACGTGACGGTCTATTGCACCTCGAAATACGGCTGCCTCGCGCTGACGGAATGCGGCGCGCTCGGCCTTGCCGAACACAATATCACAGTGAACGGCTATGCGCCGGGCGTTGTGGTCACACCGCTCTGGGAGCAACTCGACAAGGACCTCGTCGAGATCGGGTTCAAAGACCGAGCGGGGCAAGCTTACGATGACATCGTCGAGAACAACCTCGTGATCAAGCGGGTGTCTTACCCCGATGACATCACCGGCACGGCCTCGTTCCTGGCCTCGAACGAAAGCGACTACATGACCGGGCAGATGATCTCGATCGACGGTGGCTGGGTCACCAAGTAACACCCTGTAATAACATCACTTTCAACAACTTGACGGGTGCAGATACGGGCACCCGAAGGAGAACTCCATGTCTCGTGCACTGACACCGAACGTCCTGACCCCGCAAGACCTCGAGCCAAACTGGCGCTGGGAAGGCAAGATCCCCGCCTGGGGGCACAACTCTGTCGATTTCGAGCGCCGGATCGACCACGACCGCCTGCGCCGCTACCGTCTGGCCCGCACCCAGAAGGCGCTGAAGGAAAGCAACGCAGGCTCGCTGCTGCTGTTTGACGTCAACAACATTCGCTATACCACCGCCACGAAGATCGGCGAGTGGGAGCGCGACAAGATGTGCCGCTTTGCCCTGATCACGGGCGATGACGCGCCGCATGTCTGGGATTTCGGCTCAGCCGCCGTGCACCACCGCAAGTATTCCGATTGGCTCGTGCCCGAAAACTGCCACGCCGGCGTTGTCGGCATGCGCGGCACGATTCCGCCCAGCTTTGGCCTGATGAAGAAATATGCCCAGGACATTGCAGGCCTGATCGAAGATGCCGGTATGAAGGGCATGCCCGTCGGCGTCGACTATGCCGAAACGGCGATGTTCGAGGCGCTCAAGGAGGCGGGCCTCAACGTGGTCGACGGCCAGCAGATCATGCTTTCGGCCCGCGAGATCAAGAACTGGGACGAGATCCAGCTTCTCACGCAGGCAGCCTCGATGGTCGATGGCGTCTATCACATGATCTACGAAGAGCTGAAACCCGGCGTACGCGAGAACGAGATCGTCGCGATGTCGAACAAGCTCCTTTACGAATGGGGCTCGGACGATGTGGAAGCGATCAACGCCATCTCCGGCGAGCGCTGCAACCCGCACCCGCACAACTTCACCGACCGTCAGTTCCGCCCCGGCGACCAGGCGTTCTTCGACATCCTGCAAAGCTATCAAGGCTACCGCACCTGCTATTACCGGACGTTCAACATCGGCATGTCGACACCGTCGCAGCAGGACGCCTACGTGAAAGCGCGCGAATGGATTGATGCGTCGATTGCGGCCATCAAGCCGGGCGTGACCACGGATCAGGTTGCCAAGCTTTGGCCAAAGGCCGAAGAGTTCGGCTTCCCAGATGAGCTGTCCGCCTTTGGCCTTCAGTTCGGCCATGGCCTCGGCCTTGCGCTGCACGAGCGTCCGATCATCAGCCGCGCGGTCTCGCTCGACAACCCGATGGAGATCCAGACCGGCATGGTCTTTGCGCTGGAGACCTACTGCCCAGCCTCTGATGGATATTCTGCCGCGCGGATCGAGGAAGAAGTCGTTGTGACCGACACAGGTTGCGAAGTGATCTCGCTCTTCCCCGCGCAAGAGCTTCCGATCGCCAACCGCTACTAAAAAGGCGGTCGCGCCCTGCTCTGCACACACTCCCGGTGCAGGGCGGGGTCCACCCTATCGCCCAAGAGGACATCATGGCCAAGACAAAAACAAACACCGAAGACTATCTGCGCATGTACGCCCAAATGGTGCGCATCCGCACCTTCGAGGACAACGCCAACCAACTTTACCTCTCGGCCAAGATGCCGGGTCTGACCCATATGTATTCGGGTGAAGAGGCCGTTGCCGTGGGCATTTGCGAGGCGCTGAAAGTGACCGACAAGATCACCTCGACGCACCGTGGCCACGGCCATTGTGTGGCTAAGGGCGCTGAGTTCAAGGAAATGTTCTGCGAACTGCTGGGTAAGGAAGAGGGCTATTGCCGCGGCAAGGGCGGCTCGATGCATATTGCCGACCAGTCCAACGGCAACCTTGGCGCCAACGCAATCGTTGGCGGCTCCATGGGCATCGCCACGGGCTCGGCCTATACCGCCAAGCTTCTCGGCAAAGATGATGTAACGGTCTGCTTCTTCGGTGATGGTGCGACGGCTCAGGGTCTCATGTATGAGGTCATGAACATGGCCGCGCTGTGGAACCTGCCGGTGATCTACGCCTGCGAAAACAACGGCTATTCGGAATACACCCGCACCGACGAGATCGCCGCCGGTTCGATTATCGCCCGTGCCGAGGCTTTCGGCATCGAGGCGCACCAGGTCGACGGGCAGGATGTTCTGGCGGTCAATGAGCTGACTCAGAAGCTGGTCGCGCGGGCACGCAAGGGCGAAGGCCCGTTCTTCATGGAGCTGATGACCTATCGGTATCACGGCCACCACGTGGGCGATATCAACCGCGAATATTACCGCTCGAAAGAAGAAGAGCAGGATTGGAAAGACAATCGCGATCCGATCACCCGTTTCCGCGGCTGGTTGGTTGAGCAAGGCATCGCCAGCGAAGACGAGATCGAGGCAATGAACGCCGAGATCAAGCAGGACGCGGCACAGGCTGTCGAATACGCGCTGGCCGCCAAATACCCCGATCAAACCGAAGTGGACTTGCATGTCTACACCGACGTGAAACACGCGCTGGCCTGAGGAGAGACACCATGAGAGAGATCACCCTGTCACAGGCCGTGAACGAAGCCTTGGCCGAGGAAATGCGCCGCGACGAAACGGTATTCATCATCGGTGAGGACGTGGCCGAAGCGGGTACGCCCTTCAAGGTTCTGTCCGGTCTTGTCGAGGAATTCGGCACCGACCGTGTTGTCGACACGCCCATCGCAGAGCCCGGCTTCATGGGCCTTGCCGTGGGCGCGGCGATGACGGGCACGCGCCCTGTTGTCGACCTGATGTTCGGCGATTTCATCTACCTGATCATGGACCAGCTCTGCAATCAGGCCGCCAAGACGCACTATATGTCAGGCGGCAAGATGAGCGCGCCGCTGGTCGTGCGCACCAACCTTGGCGCCACGCGCCGCTCGGCCGCGCAGCACAGCCAGAGCCTGCACGCGCTTGTGGCCCATATCCCTGGACTTAAGGTTGCCTTGCCGTCGTCGGCTTATGAAGCAAAAGGCCTGATGAAGACCGCGATCCGCGACAACAACCCGGTCGTGATCTTCGAAGACAAGCTGATGTATAACGACAAGGCGCCGGTGCCCGAGGAAGAGTTCCTCATCCCCTTCGGCGAGGCCAACATAAAACGCGAGGGGCATGACATCACGCTCATCGCCACCTCTTCGATGGTACAGGTCTGCGAGGCGGCTGCCGAGATCCTTGCAAAGGAAGGCATCGACGCCGAAGTGATCGACCCGCGCACCATCGTGCCGCTGGATGAAGACACGCTGATCGCTTCGGCCAAGAAGACCAGCCGTGTCATCGTCGTAGATGAAGGCCACCAGAGCTTTGGCATAACCGGCGAGATCGCGGGGCGCATCAACGAGAAAGCTTTCTACCATCTCGATGCCCCTGTGCTCCGCATGGGCGCGATGGATGTGCCTGTGCCGTTTTCGCCTGCCTTGGAAGACATCACTGTGCCCACACCCGAGGCCGTGGCCGAGAACGCGCGCAAACTCATGTCAGGGGAGATGATCCATGCCGCATGAGGTCATCATGCCCGCCCTCGGGATGGCGCAGGATACTGGTCTGATTGTCTCCTGGCACAAATCCGAGGGCGACGCCGTCAAGGCAGGCGATGTGCTGTTCGAGGTTGAAACCGACAAGGCAACAATGGAAGTGGAGGCGCAAGCCGATGGCTTCCTGAGCGGCGTGCGCGCGCAGGCGGGCGAGGAAGTGCCCGTCGGCAATGTGATCGCCGAGATCGGAGCGGAAGCGGGAGCACCCGAAGCATCCGCCGCCCCAGCCGCGGCACCATCACCCGCGCTTCCAGAAGGCGCAAGCGTGATCATGCCCGCGCTCGGCATGGCGCAGGACACCGGCCTCATCGTCGCCTGGCACAAGGGACTCGGAGAGGCTGTGGCGGCGTCCGACATTCTCTTCGAAGTGGAAACCGACAAGGCAACCATGGAAGTCGAGGCAGGCGCCGATGGCTTCGTGGCCGCGCTTTTGGCCGAAGCGGGCGAAGAAGCCCCCGTCGGCGCGCCAATTGCCGTCATCTCGGCCGATGCGCCGTCGAACCCTGTCCAACTGAGCCAATCCAGCGCCGCGAGCGCACCCAAGGCCAAGGCGGCTCCTGCGAAAGAACCTGCGGTCAAACCCGCCGAAACAGCAAAACCCGTCTCCAAGGCGCCCGCTGCGCCCCGCGCCGACGGGCGCATCCTCGCCTCTCCCAAGGCGCGCCGTCTTGCGCTTGAGCTGGGGCTTGACCTGAGCCGGCTGGTTGACGCCGGTCACCCACAGCCATTTCATGTCGCTGATCTCGAAATTCTCAAGTCCTTGCCGGCCACTGCGCAGCAAACAGCGTCTGCTCAATCGCGCCGTCTCACTGCAGAACTGGCTCAGGATGGGTTTGCAGATTTCGCGCACTGGGCCGCGGAAACGGCAGGGCTGGACGATGCGAACGCCCTGCTGGCCGGGCTGGCCGCCACCAGCCTTGGAGACAGCGACGCCATCGTTACGGTAGAAGCCGCCGGGCGATCCCTGCGTTATGCCGCCTCGGGCTGTTTGAGCAATGTCGCCCCCGCCGGGGAGGATGCCCAGCCAGATATCCTTTTGCGCGATCTGCGCATGAGCCGAGTCACCACTGTCGAACTGGGCGCCGAGGCTTGCCCGGTGCTGACGCTCTCGCGCTCAGGGCCGGGGCTTCTCATCACGCTCGAATGCGCTGCAGATCACCTCACTGCAAGCAAGGCTGTCAGCCTCTTGTCCGAATTTGCGGGCCGAGTGGAGCAGCCGCTCCGCCACCTGCTCTAAGCAATGGAGTCCGAAATGGAATTCACCGATCTCTACATCAACGGCGAATGGCGCAAGACGTCAGAGCGCTTTGACGTCATCAACCCGGCCACCGAAGAGGTACTGGCCTCGGTCGCCTCTGCCGAGATTGCCGATGCAGACGCCGCTCTGGATGCGGCCGAAGCAGCCATGGCCGACTGGGCGGCGCGCACCCCGCGCGAGCGCTCCGAAGTGCTGCGCCGCGCGTGGGAGCTGATGACAGCGCGACTTGAGGAGTTTGCACATCTCATCACGCTGGAAAACGGTAAGGCCCGCGCCGACGCCATGGGCGAGGCAGGCTATGCCGCCGAGTTTTTCCGGTGGTTTGCGGAAGAAGCCGTGCGCGCCGACGGGATGATCACCCATGCGCCCGCCTCGGGCGCGCGCATTGTTGTGCAGCACAAGCCCGCGGGGCTGGCTGTCTTGGTCACGCCTTGGAACTACCCCGCCGCCATGGGCACCCGCAAGATCGCGCCGGCGCTGGCCGCTGGTTGCGCCGTGATCATCAAGCCTGCGTCCGAGACACCGCTGACCATGCTGGCGTTGATGCCGCTTCTCGAAGAGGCTGGCGTTCCGCCGGGACTCGTCAATGTTCTGCCCTCACGCCGCACAGGTGCACTGGTCGATCATATGCTGCATGATCCGCGCGTGCGGGTCGTCTCCTTCACAGGGTCCACGGGCGTTGGCCGCAAGTTGCTAAAGGGCGCGGCAGACCAGGTCCTGAAACCGGCGATGGAGCTGGGCGGGAACGCCCCCGTTGTTGTCTTTGAAGACGCCGATATGGACACAGCCATCGAAGGCACCATGCTGGCCAAGATGCGCAACCTCGGGGAAGCCTGCACCGCGGCCAACCGTATCTATGTGCACGAAAGCATCGCCGAAGAGTTCACCCGCCGCTTGAGCGAGGCAATGTCTGCGCTCAAGGTGGGCGACGGGACAGACCCGAGCGTCGATGTCGGCCCGCTGGTCAATGCCGACACGCGCGACAAGGTGGCCGAGTTCGTCGCCGATGCGGTCGCCAAAGGCGCAAAAGTCGAATGCGCAGGCACCCTGCCAAACGGGAAGGGTTATTACTACCCGCCCACAGTGCTCTCGAACGTGCCTGAAAATGCTGAATGCGTGCGCGACGAGATCTTCGGCCCTGTCGCAGCGATCCAGACTTTCACCGATCAGGAAGAGGTCATCGCGCGTGCCAATGATACCGAGTATGGCCTTGTCGCCTATGTCTTCTCCGAAGATTTCAAGCGCGCGCTACAGGTCTGCGAGCGGCTGGAATACGGCATGGTCGGCCTCAACCGCGGTCTCGTGAGTGACCCTGCCGCGCCGTTTGGCGGCGTCAAACATTCGGGCCTCGGGCGCGAAGGCGGGCATGAGGGCATGCTCGAATTCATGGAAACCCAGTATATTTCAGCCAGCTGGTAAGGGGACAAACATGAGCGATGTGATAGCAGCGCCCTCGGTTCGGGCTCTGGCCCGCGAGAAAGGCATCGATTTGGCTGAGCGCGCCCGCGCGCTTGGCCGCACGACCCTCACAAAGGACGATTTGGACGTCAGCGCGGCCCAAACTGGGCCGGCAGGCGATACCTCCTATTGGGATATGGATCATGCCGCTTATGGCCCTGTCGCCGAGGAGCCGATGAGCCGCTTTGCCCAGATCGCAAGCGCCAATCTTTCGGCGGCAAATGCGCTGATCCCGCAGGTGACCCATCATGACCGCGCCGATGTCACGGCAGTTGAGGAGTTGCGCCGCGAGCTGAAGCTCGAAGCGAAGGCGCGCGGGGTCAAGCTTACGGCGCTTGCCTTTCAGGCCAAGGCTCTGGCGCGGGCGCTCAGGGAGTTTCCCCGCTTCAACGCCTCGCTGAGCGCTGATGGCAAGACTCTGATCCTCAAGGATTATGTCCATATCGGCATCGCCGTGGACACGGCGCATGGGCTGATGGTGCCTGTCCTACGCGATGTGGACCGCAAGGGCCTGTGGCAAATCGCGGCGGAGATCACCGATCTTGCCACCCGCGCCCAGAGCCGCAAGATCGCCCCTGATGAAATGGGCGGCGCCTCGATGTCGGTCTCCAACCTGGGTGGCATCGGCGGGCTGGGTTTTACCCCCATCGTCAATCCGCCCGAAGTGGCGATCCTCGGGATCACCCGCACCGAAACCGTGACCGTCTGGGATGGCGATACGCCGCGCCCCGTGCCCATGGTACCGCTTGATCTGAGCTATGATCACCGGGTCATCAATGGCGCCGATGCGGCCCGCTTCATGACATATTTGGCAGGGTTGATCGCTGATCCCCGCCGGATGATGGTCTGAGGGGGCGAAGATGGCTGACAATCATGCCGATCTGATCGTTCTGGGCGCGGGTCCCGGCGGCTATGCCTGCGCCTTTCGAGCGGCTGATCTTGGTCGCAAGGTCGTCCTCGTCGATCCGCGCGCCACATTGGGGGGCGTGTGCCTCAACGAGGGTTGCATCCCGTCGAAGGCGCTCTTGCATGCTGCCGAGGTTATCCGTGAAGCGCGCCATGGCAGCGACTGGGGAATTTCGACTGGCGACGTCAAGGTCGATCTGGACACTCTCAGAAACAAGAAAGACGGGATCGTAGCGACGCTGACAGGCGGCCTCACCGGCCTCGCCAAGCGGCGCAAAGCTCAAACGCTGCGCGGCACGGCAAAGTTCACCGGCGCGCGCAGCCTCGACATTGACGGCGCGGCATGGAGCTTTGATCAGGCGGTGATCGCTGTTGGCTCGACACCGGTGCAATTGCCAGGCTGGCCAGAAGACGACCGCATCTGGGACAGCACCGCCGCGCTGGAGCTGCGCGAGGTGCCCAAGGCGCTCGCCATCGTCGGCGGCGGTATCATCGGGCTGGAAATGGCCACGGTCTACGCGGCCCTGGGCGCAAAGGTGACCGTAATCGAATTCATGGATCAGATCGCCCCTGGCGCCGACGCCGAGGCGGCCCGCATCCTGCACGCCGCGCTTGAGGCCGAAGGCGTGACGATCCACACGGGCACCAAGGTGATCAAGGTCAAGGCCGCGAAGGCCGCACTCAGCCTGATTTGCGAAGGCGGATTTGAAGGCACGCTCAAGGCCGGTGCCATCATTCAGGCCGTTGGCCGCCGCGCGAACGGTGCCTTGGTCGCACCCGAAGTCGCGGGCATCGAGATGGACGAACGTGGCGTCATCGCCGTGGACCCCTCCTGCCGCACAAACGTTGAGGGGATTTTCGCCATCGGCGATGTCACGGGCAACCCGATGCTGGCCCACCGTGCCACGCATCAGGGCCACGTCGCCGCCGAAGTTGCCAGCGGGCACGCGGCGGCGCTTGATACCCAACTGATCCCATCGGTAGCCTATACCAGCCCCGAGCTGGCCTGGGCCGGGCTGACCCAGGCGCAAGCCAAAGAGCGCGGCATTGCCCATAAGGTTGCCAGCTTCCCCTGGGCCGCGAGCGGACGTAACCTCAGCTCGGGCGGCGGCGACGGGCTGACCAAGCTTGTCTACTGCCCCGAGACGAACCGCCTGCTTGGTGCAACCATCATGGGTCGAAACGCAGGAGAGCTCTTGGCCGAATGCGTTCTGGCGATGGAGGTGGGCGCAACGCTCGAAGACATCGCCCTGACGGTGCATGCTCACCCGACACTCTCTGAGACCGTCGCATTCACGGCTGAACGCGCGCTCGGCACGTTGACGGATCTCTGACATGACAGGGCCCACGATCGACCTGAGCGGTAAAACGGCCCTCGTCACCGGAGCGAGCCGGGGCATCGGACTGTCGATCGCACAGGCGCTTGCACGCTCTGGCGCCGATGTGATCGGGCTCGGAACGTCGATCACGGCGCAGGCGTTGGAGGGGACCTTTGCGGGCTTGCCCGGTGTTTTCACGCCAATGGATTGCGACCTCTCCGAAAGGGATCAGATCAAGACGTTGCTCGCGCAGCTGGATGACGCAGGAGCCGAAATCGACATCCTGGTGAATAACGCGGGAATCATCCGACGCAGCCCCGCAGCCGAGCACAGCGTGGAGGAGTGGGACGCCGTTATGGCGGTCAACCTCGATGCGGTTTTCCTGCTCAGCCGTTCGCTTGGTGCGCGCATGCTGGAACGCGGCGGTGGCAAGATCATCAACATCGCCTCGGTCCTGTCATTTCAGGGAGGGATCCTTGTGCCCGGCTACGCCGCGTCCAAGGGCGCAATTGTCCAACTGACCCGCGCACTGGCCAATGAATGGGCGCAAGGCGGTGTCAACGTGAACGCCGTCGCGCCGGGTTATGTCGCGACGGACAACACCGCCGCGCTTCAAGCAGACAAAACCCGCACAGCCGCCCTGATGGGTCGTATACCTGTCGGCCGCTGGGGACGACCCGAAGAGATCGCTTGGCCGGTTGCCTTCCTGGCAAGCAATCTGGCCGATTTCATACATGGCACAGTTCTGCCAGTCGACGGCGGCTGGCTGTCTCGCTAGGCGTGTGAGCCTATTCAAGCGCCCAGCTGACGAAAGCTCAGATTGCGGGTTTGAATGACCGCTTCGGCGACGGGTGCAGGACGGTAGCAGGTCAAGTGCCGCACATGCGGACAAGCGCTGCCTCGGCAAAAGCTGCACCTGTAAAAGGCGGCTTTGTCCGCTCTGCCGACCTTAAGTCTTCGAAAATGCTGCAAGATGGAGGAACGGCCGGTCTGATGAAGCTGCGGCGCGGCGCTGACGACTACCGCAGATGGCCGCAATGGGCCGTCAGTGAAGACGGCCCACGCCCTTAGATTTCGATAGCTTCGGCGATGGCCAGCGCATCTTCAAGCTCAACGCCAAGGTACCTGACTGTGCTGTCCATCTTGGTATGGCCCAACAACAGCTGAACTGCCCGAAGGTTGCCGGTCTTCTTGTAGATTTGCGTCACCTTAGTGCGCCGCATCGAGTGCGTGCCATAGGCGCTGGCCTCCAGACCAATGGATGTCACCCATTCTCGTACAATACGCGCGTACTGTCGGGTCGAAATGTGGAGCCGTTCGTGAAAACGCCCAGGCCATAGATATTCGGATCCAACCATGAGCGGCTCCCGCATCCACTTCTCAACAGATGCACGGGTCCCTTCGGAAATTTCAAAGCGCACCGGTTTCTGAGTTTTGCTTTGCAGGACAGAGGCACGTTCTTTGATCTGCCCCGAGGCCATCACGTCGACGACTTTCATCTTCACGAGATCACAGCCGCGCAGCTTACTATCGATCGCCATGTCGAATAGCGCGAGGTCGCGGTAGTTTTCTGCCCGTTCAAGTCGGACACGGATTGCCCAGACATGCTTTGGCTTCAGCGGCCGTTTCTGACCGACGATGCGGTCCTTGTTCCATGCAGGGCGAAGTGCTCGAATGGCTGGCAAGTTTGGTGTTTCCATGACTGATCCTCCGATCCGCCATTCGCTCCCACAACGACAACCCGACGTTGACGAGGCACCATATCACGGGATTGCTGCGCTGCCTCCGAGGTCTGCAACGAGCCCAAATTGACCGATGCTGCGGCAAGCATGAGCGTCCGATCTTCGACCGACGGCAAAAAAAGTGTCAAAATCAAAGAAAATTTTGCTGAGTGTTTGCGGCACAAGGTTTGTCAACGAGTTCGGCGACAGCGACGACTGTGACCAAAACGACCGTTTTCGCACATTGCGATGCGCCCTAGAACAACCCTATGGCGAATTTGCGGTGGTCGGATCAGTAGATTCTGGGGCCCGCGATCGCTGCGAGCATCGCCAGCTCCCCAGTTTGGCCCAGATCAATGCGAAACGCCAAGACGGCCGATAAACGCATCAATGGGAGGGCGAGAAATGCGAAAAATCCTTTCATCTTTGGTGGTAGCGATGTCTATGACGGCTACCGCTTCTGCGTCTGCAGAAGGGTGCAACGCCGAAACACCCATCGAGTCTCGCATAGAAGAGTGCACGAAGGTCATTGAAGAGGCCTCGACAGACAACACTGAATTGGCGATAGCCTTGGCCGTGCGTGGCATCACCTATCGGGATTTGGGCAATCTCCAAGAGGCAATTGACGATTTCGACCGGGCGGTCGATCTGCTGCCGCAAGAGCCCGAAATCAGGTATCATCGCGCGGTCGCATTAAGTTCAGCAAGAGACTTTTCATCGGCAATAAGTGACCTGGACTGGATAATCGGTCAGTATCCGGGGGCGTTCGGAGCATACCTCTCACGGTGTTATGCAAAGATGGAATCCGGCGACCAGTGGGGTGCGATCCACGACTGCGAAAGTTAGCTTCGTATCGAACCAAACTTGGCCGCCGCGTACAACAATTTGGCATTGGCCCTTTATAGGGCCGGCGCCGTACCCCAAGCGCTCAACGATATCGACGTAGCCCTTAGTGGAGCGCCAGAGTATTGGGGCTTCCTGGATACGCGAGCGCATATTCTTGTCGCACTTGATCGGAAAGAAGAAGCGATCCACGAGTTTCAACGGGCGGCGGAGAACGGCGCTGCGGAAGCTGTGGCCCTGTACCAAGCGGCACTACGGGAAAAGGGCTACTACGACGGCCCCAAGGACGGACGATGGTCTGACAGTTTGCAGGATGCCATCAAGACATGCGTGCTTGACGGATGCGGCCTACTCGCGGAGGCCGGAACTCTGCCGGTGTTGGAAGAGGCAGATGCGCAAGGCGGTTTTGATCCGATTTGGGGTTGCTTCTTTGGCGCAGGTCTCGGAGAGGACTCGGTTATGTTGTCCGGCGAAACGGCGAAGACGCTTATCACGCCGGAAGGCGCGACAATCATCGTGATCGTAGACGAAACTGGTGACTCTCACATCATCGCGCGCACCGCTGCTGGACTCTTTACCCCTGAACTCACCGATGCCGCAAACGAGGCATTGGAGGGGTGCGAATAAAGGGTGATCGCGTCACCCTACTAGTCGCAGATCGGCCTTGGGTTGAAGGTTGGAGTTTTGTCAAAATCCACCGTTTTTGACACGGCCGAAACTTTCAAAGCCGACCTTGGCGCAGCCGCAGCGAAATGACGCTTCGTCCCGCGATGTGTGAATTCGACGAAGCCCAGAGTTCGCGCTTGCAGCGAATGACCGGAAAGCGGGCTGCGACCGCAGCATCTTGACCGGCAGGTGAACGGCAGGAATGGGCCGAAACCGTCTTGACGCCGGTCAGGGGTGCGGTGCCCTCTGTTGCATCGCCGCATGACGGCTTCGAGCCCATCGCGTCGCTTGCTGCGCCCTGCTCGAACTGGTGCAATGCGCAATCAGCTGACGGCCTCGTTTCACGAACGTGGCCCAACCATGTGCTCTCGCCCGATCAGATCGCTGCACCGCCGCATTTGCATGCCTGCCGTTCGTGCCTTTTCAAGAACTTGTGCAATGACAATTACTTGGCCCGTTCATCCGCTCGTGCGCCCCCAAAGCGGTTGCATCTCAAAGCGCACGCGCCCGACCGGAATGCCAAAACGTGTCACAATTGCATCGTTGATGACCCTGCCATCGGGATCGAAATAGATGACATCCTCGAAGCCCAGTCTGGTCACGTCATCTCCTGACCGGAAGTCGGCCAAATACGAAAGCCGGATTTCGTTTTCAGTCTCCACGACATTCGCCACCCCTACCGTGTCTTCCCGCCGCCCCGTCCACTTACCAGGCCCTGCTCGGTCAAACACCCATGTCAGGCGGACTTGCTCGCCATCGTCATAGAAGAAATCTTCCACGACCGTGAGGCGATCGCCATCCACTCGACCGTCAAGTCGCGCCTTGAATCTTCGCTCTGCGCCCGTCAGGTCAACTCTAAAGACACCCGCGCCGATTGATTTTCCCGCGAATGCCTGATCGAGTGTGATCGGATCGCGCGGCCCTTTGCATCGTCTTCCGTTGACGCCAGCGCTGCTTCTTTCGCTTTCTGGGTCAGGTTCAAGGCGGCAAGGCGCACAGAAGGGGGCACGCCACAACGCTCCCAAGAAATTCTATTTAATGTCAAAATCTTAAGGGTATAAAGTGGCGGAGGGGATGGGCCTGGCGTCGAACCCTCTCTATCACTTAAGCCATTGATTTTAATATATTTATAAGACTGCTTCTCAAGCAGCGGGTGTTGCGGACGTACTCGTCTGGCACCGCAGGTTGCCTTCTTGGGGGGCATTATCCGACCCATCTCAATCCGATGTCTCGTGGATGCGACGCTTTCGCCGCCACGTGTCGTCCGCCATGCCAAGACACCGATCGGCCCAATGCATCGGCGTTCATCCGCCGTACCTCTCGACCAGCACCGGTTGCATAGAATAGCTCACGGAGACCGGGGCCTGTCCGTCGACATACCCAACGTCCTGAACCGAACTCTGTGCGACCATGGTTCCGGTGATCCAAACGGGGGTGAAGAGTCCGTTTACCTCGATTCCCTCAGGATAGACCACATGGACGACCTGGTTGGCGGGTGGCGGCGGGGTGTGGATGCAGGCCCCGACCGTCGGCACGAGAAGGAACTCGACGGCTTTGCGGTCCTTGAATTGCAGGGGCAGCACATATCCAGGCAGGCGCACACTCGTGCCGACGAGGTCCTCGTTCACTCTGGTGGCCGCAGCTTCGCGTTGTTTCATGATCGCGAGGCGCGCGGCGAACAACCCGTCGACATCGAGGCCGTCCTTGGCCAGTTGTTTGCGTAACGCTTGCGCTTCGGCGCGAGCTTCAGCGTAATCACTCCGCTCCGCCCGTGCTTCGAACCGCAGGATCTGGCGCAAGCTGTCCATCTGGTCATCGGTGAGGTTCTCGAACGGGTTCTCAATCACGGTGGCCGGAGGTGCAAGCGTATCCCACGAGATTTCCTGAGGTTCAGTCGCCTGTGCGAGACCCGGAGAAACGGCAAGCGAGAATATCAAGACGAAGCGGGCGAACATGGTCATGGAGGAATCCCCTTGATTTGTCATAGCCGAACCGACAGCCCGTCGGCCAGCGTCATGCGATAGACCCGGACTGCCGGGATGAGCGAGGCGAGGAGCCCGGCCCAGAAGATGACGAAAAGGGTGGCCAATTCGCGCGCACCGAAGACATTCAATCCCAACCTCAGACCGAAACGAGCGGACAGGATCGGGTCGGTCACGAACGTGGCCAGCGTGAGCAGAACAAGGCCAAGGATCAGTCCCGCCGCGGTGAGGACGGCGGCTTCCGTGACGATCAACGTGAAGATACGCGTTGGTGTGGCCCCAACAGACCGCAGGATCGCGAATTCTCGGCGGCGGGTGTCGAGGGTCGCAGAGAGCATCACCACCATGCCGATCATTCCTGCCAAGGCCACGGCCCACGCCATCAGTCGCATCGCGCGCTCCGCCGTCCCGGTGATCCCCCAAAGCTCGGCGAGCGCGACCGCCGGGAGGACGGCGCTCAACGCGTCGGAGGGGCGTTCGTTGACGGCCCGCTGCAGGCCGAGGACATTCGTCCGATCGATCAGCCCAACGTAGACGGCATTGATCCGGTCCGGTTCGTGACTGTGTTTGACCTCCGTGCCTTCGTGGTCGTCATGCGCTGCATGGTCGTCATGCGCTTCGTGGTCGTCATGCGCTTCGTGGTCGTCGTGCGCTTCATGGTCGTCGTGCGAGTCATCCTCACCATGACCATCGGCGGGCATCGCCGCCGGGTCAAGGGGGTCGGCCAGCGGCGCATCTTCCTGCGCATGCAGAGCGTCGAACCCTTCGAGCGTGACGAAGACCATACGGTCGACGGCGGTACCGGTCGGCGCGAGCACGCCCGAAATGGTGAAGGGCGCGTCGTCGTGCAGGTCGAAGGAAACCTCGCCCGAGCCGTGGGCGTTGACGATCACCGCACCGGGGGCATAGCCGAACCGCGCCGCCACCTCGGCCCCGACCACGGCGGCATCCGCCCCGTCACCGGTAAGGATCGTGCCTGCGGCAAGGGAGAGAGGCTGACCGCCAGAGTGCCGGAAATGCTCGAAATACGATGCATCCGTCCCGATCACCGGATAGCCGCGATGATTATCGCCCATCTGGATCGGGACCGCCCAGGCGACCTCGGGCCGCTCTTCCAGCCACTCGAAGCTCTCCCAGGTCATGCCCGTCCCGGTGCCGCCGACGCCGAAGACGGTGGCCATCAGGATCTGCACCGAATTGCCGCGCGGCGCCACGATCAGATCGATTCCCGAAGCGGAGTTGGCGAAACTGTCGCGCGCGCCGTCCCGGAGCCGTTCAACACCGAGGATCAGCGCGACGCTGAGGCTGATGGCCAGCACGGTCAGGCCGGCGACGAACCGGCGGTTCCACAGGCTGCGCAGGCTGAACCCCAGCATCAGGCTGCGCCCCCGTTAAGGGCGAGGAAATCAACACTACGGTCGAAATGACGCTCCAGGCTGCGGTCGTGACTGACGAAGAGCAGAGCGGTGCCCGCTTCGGCGCATTCCCTTGCCAGCAGGTCGACGAAGGCCGCCTTGGCCGCCTCATCGAGCGCCGAGGTCGGCTCGTCAGCGAGTATCAGGTCCGGCTTGCCGATCAACGCACGCGCGGCGGCAACCCGTTGTTGTTGCCCGACACTGAGCTCGTGGGCCTGCTTCGATGCCAGCGCAGGATCGGACAAACCCAATTCGTCAAGCAGACGTCGGGCTGTTGCCACAGGATCGTCACCCGCGCGCGCTCGGCGGCGCTGTGAGAATGTACAGGGCAGAATGACGTTCTCGAGCGCGCTCAGCCATGGAACGAGATTGAACACCTGAAAGATCATGCCGATGTGATCGACCCGGAACCGATCCCGCGCACCCCCATTTACCGCGCCTACATCCTTGTCCGCGACCAGGATTGCCCCCTTAGAAACATCCACCACGCCTGCAATAGCCGAGAGGAGCGTGGATTTTCCGCTGCCGCTGGGGCCAAACAAGAAAATCCGCTCACCCTGAGCAAGCGACAGGTTTGGTATGCGCAGCGTCACATTTTGTGAGCCTGGCCAATTAAAAGTCAGGTTTTGGACGTGCAATGCCCTCATTCGATACACTCAACTTGGCTACCTTGACACAGCCCTCTTAGTCCAATGGGCCAAAACCCAACTACATGTATGAAGCAGCTGGAGCCAAGGGCCGAAGCCACGTTAAGGCAGGCCACCTTCGCTTTGAGTTGATCAACAACGCCGGCTCGAAGCATTATGAAACAGTATCCTATGGTGGCGTGTACCTTTAGAACTTTTGCTAATTCGCAACAGAAAAAGTTGTGCTCTTGTCGAGAGGGTAGATGGGCTCCGTCAACTGCGTGTGCTCGAAAAGAGTAATATCGCGACTGGTCGCTCCGGGAACATCAACGATCAGCACCTTGTCAGTGAAGTTCTCATAGAACGCTCGGAAGTGATTCCCGCTTTTGACACCTATGACGTCATATTCCTGGATGGCGATGCCATGTGGCCTCGCCTGTGAATCGTCATAAGCCTGCACCAGGCCGGATATGACGATGACATCCACCGTATCCGAGATGACCAGCCTGACTGAGGGACCAAACGTGTAAGGGATACCGTAAGCGGTTCCCCCGCGAACGAACTCGTAGCCATCCGAAATTGACTTGACATAGGCCTTGGTTTTGATTGGTTCGCCCGCAATTGGCTCAAACTTGCCCCCGAGGTTCACATAGATTGTCGCTCCGACACCGGCAGCGACTGCGGCCTGTGCGGTTTCCGGATCGTGTATGGAAATGAAGGCGACCTTACCCAAGCCTTCTGTTTCCAAAAGGGCCCGCAGCAGATGCGTCCCCGAGCCGCCCGCCCCGCCACCGGGATTATCCGCAGCGTCCCCAATCACGATCGGGGTATGGTCGATGATATCGCCCTTCGTCGGCTGTTTGCGTTCGTAGCGGCCGTCTCTGTCGAGCATGGCCAGTACGCTTGTCATAGTTGTGTCTAGATCATTCAGTGGATAAAAGGCGTCCTCCCTATGATCCCATATCCACTGCGACAGCTCGTCCACAAGTTCTTGCGCCAGCTGAGCGTTGTGTTCGGTGGTGACCATCGGGTACACGCCGCAAAAATCGGTGTCCTGGTATGGGAAACCATGCATGACAGAGCAGTTGAGAACACCGGGACGATTTTCGATCTCAATACACTTTTCTTTGAGCTGATTTCCGAAAATGCCTTCCTCTTCGGTATTACTGAGCGGCATCATCAGCGGCACTTTGCGATAGGCCGGGGTGGGATCCGACTCTCCTGCCAGGATCGCAGCCGCACGATACATCGCATCCCTGGCAGCTTCATTCATATCCAGATGAGGATATTTTTTGCAGGCACTGAAGAAATTCATATTATTCTTCATTTTGTCCGTGATCTTGCCATGCAGGTCGCCGGACCAGACGATCATCGTGTCCTTTCCCACAAGTTCTCGGACGGATTCCGCCAGATCTCCTTCAAGATCGGGAGTTTTATCGACAACACCTGCACCGTGTAGAGCGAGGTAAACGATGTCCAATGGCATCTGTGCTTTAAGCGTGTCGAGCATTTCTTTTTTCGCATCACTCCAGAATTGCGCATTCACCAGACCAAAGCTCGAATCTGGTCCGTATATGAGACCCGGTAGTAAGTCCCAGCCGTTTTCCTCGCACACATCTACTGCCCCACCCAAGGCTGTTCCTCTGAGTGCCTTGATTTCATCACCCCGAAAAATACGCATGTTGTCCAGCGTAGTTTCGCCCATGCCTTCTGTGAGGTAGGTGTTTGTTTCATGAAAAAATCCGACACAACAAACTCGTAGTTTTCCGCTTTTTTTCGTTGACCCAAGCGAAGGTGACGATACTGCGGCAATAGCGGCAGAGGCCGCCAGAGTATTGAATGTTCTACGTTTCATGTTTCGTCCTGTTCTCTCAGAATCCTCAAAAAATACTGCAGGCATTTTGGCCAAACGCCCGTAGCAAAAAGGTCACTCGATGGTGTTCTTGTAGATCACGCCGTCTTTCATGATGATTTTCAGGTTATCTACGTTGGTTACCGCTTTGAGGTCTTCAAGCGGATTGCCGTCGACCAGCAGAAGGTCAGCGTAACCGCCCACTGCAACCGTGCCAAGAGTGCCTTCCTGATAGGGGTTGCGCATATCGCCGCTCAGCTCGAACAACTCGCCTGCAGTGCTTGTCGCCATGCGCAGGATCTCGACAGGCTCGAACCAGGGCAGCAAACGCTCCATCTGCTGCGTTTGTTTGGCGAGCTCTTCTTCGGGAAGGAAGAACAGGTCGGTCCCGTATGTCACCTTCAGATCGGGGAAATTCTTGATGGCTTTGTAGACCCGTTCTGTACCCTGACAGACCAGCGCAAGCTTGGAGTTCGAGAAATCATCCAACTGCGGCTCGCTGCAGACTGTGAAGGGCTGGGTACTTAGGAAAACGCCTTCGTCGGACATCCGCTGCAAGGTCGCGTCATCAAGGAGCTGGCCGTGCCCAACGTCCTTGATCCCCGCGTCAATCGCCCGGTTGATGGCGGAAGGGTGATACCCGTGAACGGTGACATAGGTGCCCCAATCGCCAGACGTATCCACGGCCGCCTTGATTTCATCAAAGGTGAATTGATTGCCCAGAAGAGGGTCCGCAGGGGACGCGTATCCCCCGCCGATCGCCAGTTTGACATGGGATGCGCCGTTTTTCAGGTTTTCGCGCACTGCTGCGAGCACCTGATCCACGCCATCCACATTATAGGCATGGCCCTGCCTTTCCCAATCGGGCGTCGTGCCGCCGAATTGAACATGGGGCTCGTTGCCGAACCGGAAGTCGAAATGCCCGGCGGTCTGGCCGATCAAAGCCCCCGGCGTATAGATCCTCGGGCCGGGAATAAGGCCTTCGTCAATGGCGGCCTTCAGACCGAAGACATTGCCGCCCATATCGCGAACGCTTGTGATGCCACGCATCAACATGCCTTCGGCGTCCACAGTCGCGCGGATGTAGCCATAGGAAGCGTGACCCGTCAGCATTCGCATCTGAGAGATAGAGGAATAGGCCAGATGGGTATGTGTGTCGGACAGGCCCGGCATCAGCGTGCGTCCGCTTCCGTCGATCACCGTGCCACCCGCAATCGCCAACGGTTCGGTCGACACTGCGGTGATCAGGTTGTCCGTCACCACCACATTGGCGTTTTCGATCAGGGCTTCGTTCACGCCGTCAAAGACGTTGACGTTGGTGAACAGGATCGGCCCGGAGGCGTCCTGAGCAACCACCGGCAGGGCGACGCTGACGGCAACGGCAAGCGTCGCGGTCAAGGTCTTTGGGTTTAGTTTCCTCATCGGACTTCTCCTGTTGCCGATGCAACGGGTTCGGTGGAGAGTTCAATCTGCGCTGTGCAGGATCGCCCCTCCACCGAACCCGTGGCTCTTACTCAGCCGGTTTGTCGAATGCAGTTCCGGAGAGCGAGAATTCGTCGACCGCCCCGTCGCCCCGAATGAAGATCCGGTGGTTGAATCGCACGTAGTTGAGTTCGCCAGACGGATCTTCGAGCAATTCACCAAGGGCGCCCTCGTTCGGGCCTTCGGTGATGATGAAATAGCCCTCGGCCGTGTTGGCCACATTGGCAGGCGCGGGATCCGCTCCGCTGGTCAATGCGGAGAACTGGACAAACACATATTTGTCGCCCTCTTTGCGGATCTCGATGTTTTGGGAATTCCCCTTGAAGACGCCGACGAAGGGATCGAGCACAGACGGATCAACGCCCGCTGCGACCGGAGAGTCGGCCTCGATTCCCGTGAAGGCTTTGACCATTTTGTCCGCAATCTTGCTGTAGGCTTCGACTCCGCGATCGCTGTGGACCATGATCACTACGGCAAAGTCGTGTTCCGGGATCAGCTTCAGAAAAGACCGCGTGCCGGGCCAATTCCCTCCGTGGAAGGGGCTGGTGACGCCGTCGTAGTCGTGGACGAACCATGTCAGTCCGGTAAACTCGCCGGCCGCAGCTTCGACTGCCGGCGCATGGGCATAGTCCAGCGATTCCATGGACAACAGCTGGTTCCCGGTGGCGTCCTTGCCGTCCAGCTGAAAGCGGGCGTATTTCAGCATGTCGGTAACCGTAGACCGGATTCCGCCGGAGGCAGCGGACTCTCTTATCAACGGAATGTAGTACGGCTTGAGATCACTGATGCTGCCTTCGCCGTAGATCGGCGGATGACCCCATGCATAATCTTTGGCCGGCGGGGTAGCGTCGTAGTTGAAGGATGTCGACTCCATGCCGAGCGGGGTGAGCAGGTTCTCTTCGATCAGGTCCTCGATCGGCTTTCCGCCGGCATGCGACACCACATGGGTCGCGAAGGTGATGCTGGTGTTGTTGTACATCCAGGTTTGATCGAACGGATAGAGCTGCTCGACGTAAGCCGCCTGGAGCATGACCTTCTCGCTGATCGACCCACCCGGAGGAACAGGAAGGAACCCATGGTCGCCATACCAGCCAGCGTGATGGTGGAACAGGTCGACGACCCGCGCTTTCGACGTCGCGTCGGGATCCGCGACCCTCCACCACGGCAGGAGGTCGACGACACGCGCGTTCAAATCCAGTTTGCCCTCTTCGGACAGCTTCATGGCCGTTGTCGAAAGGAAGGTTTTTGTCACCGAGCCGATTTGGAATTGCGTATCAGTGGTAACAAGCTCTCCGGTAGTTACGTTCGTGACACCGAGTCCGGCGCCGTAGGCGTTGGGCCCATGGATGACCCCGATACCAAGTCCCGGGATTTTCAGTTCCTTGATCAGTTCAGAGGCTTCGGCGAGGACCGCATCAAAGGTCGCCTGGCCCTCTTCCTGTGTCATGGCCTGCTGTGCGAGTGCCGGTGTGGCGCACAGTAGCGACGAAACAAGCAGGGCAGGTATTGGTTTCATTCGGTTCTTCACTGGTTTTTTCCTTTGCATTGGAGTCTTCGCCAGATTTCTCCTGGCGGGATAACGATGGCTCTTCCTGGAAGGTTCTGTCTTCGCAGTGCAGGATCGCACAGGCAGAGCGTGCACGGCGAAGTTTCCCCTTTTACTGCTTCGCCATCTGCCCGAGGTAGAAGTAGTCGAACAGCGACCGGGCGACCTCGGCGATGGCACGATCCCTGTCCGCCTCGGATGTCTCGCTGCTCTTGGTGAACACGGCGATGGCAAACCGACGACCGTCGGGGAGCGTGATATAGCCGACGTCATTGGCCACGCCCCCGATGGTCCCGGTCTTGTGCGCCACGGGCGTTCCTCTCGGCAGCAGCCCCTTGAGCCGGCCAGCGCCGGTGCGCGTGCGCGACATGACATCAATCAGGAAGTCGCGGCTCTCGGCGCTCATCGCCATGCCACTGTCGATGGCAAGCAGGAGTTGCAGCATCGCAAGCGGCGTTGCGTGGTCGCGGGGATCCGCCTCGAAGTCCAGATTGCGGTCACTGACGATTGTTGCAAGCTCCGGGTTGGTCTTGAAGGCCTCTATGGCGACTTTCATCGTGGCCGGTCCCGGCAGGCCATAGAATTCGCCGATGATCTCGCCAGTCGTCCGATCGACCCTGAAATCGGTGATCCCGAGCCTGCGCAGGTTTTCGGTCACGGCCGCGGCGCCGCCAGCCAGCCCGATCAAGGTGTCGGTCGCCGTGTTGTCGCTCTCGGTGATCATGATCTCCATCAAGTTCGCCACCGAAAGCTGAAGGCCGGGATGCACGAATGTGTCGCTCAGCGCAGCGTCCCCGATCATCATCATGTCGGGTGTGATATCGACCATCTGGTCGAGGCTCAGTTCCCCCTTGTCCACGCGGTCCATAATCGCAGTGGCGATCGCCACCTTATAGGTGCTGGCCATGGCGAAGGTTTCATCGCCATTCAACGCGATAACCTCGTCGCCGCCGATTTCCTGCGCCGCAAAGCCGAGGCGCCCGACATGCTTCGCCGCGAATTGCTCGATCGCGGCGGCAACGGGCTGCCCGTCTGATGTCTGGGCATAAGCCTGGCCGAGGGTCGCCGCTGCAGAAACCGCGAGAGCCATGATGGTGTTGCCAAGTTTCATTTCAGATATCTCCTTTCTGAGAGATTGGTATCGGAATTGTCCCGTTCTGCGTTGATACCCAGAATCACGCAGCCTGCGCGCAAGACCTGGGCGGGGGACAGCCAGGAGTCGGAGATCAAAAACAGCATGATCCCGTCTCCTCGCCTGGATGCGCCGCGATCAATTGCCACCGTCCGCCGGGATGCCCGTGAAGTCGCTGGGCATCCCGGTCGAGAATTCGGCATTCCAGGCCTCTACCGAGACCGGCACGAAGCGCGGCTTGTCTTCAGGGTCAAACCGGATCGGCTGACCGGCGAAAACAGGCAGCACCTTGTCGTCACGCAACGCGACCTGACCGTTAACGATCACGGCTTTCATGCCCGTTGACGGCACGGCACCCTTCTCGTAGGTCGAATTGTCCGTGAAGCGTTCGGGATCGAACACCACGATATCGGCGACCATGCCGGTCTGGATGCGGCCACGTTCCTGCATCGCCTTCAGACCCGTATCGCCCAGATGCTTGGCCGCGTTGTAGCTGAGGATCGATATCAGCTGCATCATCGGGATGTTGTTTTCCCGACCGAGCCGGATCGTTGCGCCCCGGGCGCCCGCCGCGCGGGGATGGGTGTTGCCGAGCTGGTCCAGCGAGATATCCCACGGGCCGAAGTACGGTTCGGGCGGAAGCGCGTCGCTGCCCACGGTGACGCCCTTCAGCGTTAGCCATTTCGGCGCATCTTCCGCGGGCATCTTGAACACGACAATCGGCTTGGTCGGATTGGCGGCCATGTCGGTCTTGAATGACTCCAGGGTGTAGTACTCGTTCGTGACCGGATCCAGCACGGTATCCTCATAGCGGTTGCCCAACTGCTCGACCCAGCTGTCCGGCTGCAGGAACGACGCATTCAACGTAGTGGATCCGGCAGCGTAGGGATAGATTTCACCCCAGATGTTGTGGCCCTGTTCCTGAAGCTCAACAATCATTTGCTGGGCAAGCCGCCAGCCGGGGTTGTTGAAGTGAAGAACGATCGCCGGGGCACCCAGTGTCAGGGCATTGGCGATGAGTTCCTGCGCACCGTTGTTCTCGGTCGTGTCGGTGCCAAGCGTATAGCGTGTATGCGCGCCAGTCGGGCGGCCATAACGGGCGCCAACCTTCTGCACCTCGAACATCTCGCGGGAAGAGACGCCCTCCCGCATATAGCCCACGGTGCTGCCGATGCCGGGCGCGCCCGCCATCAGACCCTTGTCGATCTCTTCGAGAATGGCGTTGCCCTGTTCCAGGGTCGGGCGCGTCACGCTCCAACCCGGTTTCTTGCGGGTTTCCAAGGCGGCAATCGGACCCTCTATCAGGAAATCGCCCTCTGCCCCGTCGAGCACCACCGCGCGGGCCAGTTCGTGGCTGACCGCGCAGCCATAGTTGGCGTGGGCCACACCGGCACGCGCCTCGTACCAGTCAGCAATATATGATCCTGCACAGCCAGCCTCGAAATCCATGCTGCTGGTCAATCCGTCGCGCAACCCGACCCGGTAGCCGATTGGTGTCTGCCAATGAAAATGGGTATCGATGAAGCCCGGCGCCACGATATGGCCAGTGGCATCCACCGTCTCGGTGCCCGTCAGGGGTTCCTTGCTGATCGCAACGATGCGCCCGTCCTTCACGCCGACATTGGCGAAGTCATCGAACAGGGTTTCGGGATCCATGACCCGACCGTTGTTGATCACCAGATCATAGTCTTGTGCCAAGGCCGGAACGGCACACATGACGCTTAGCAAGAAGGTCCCGGTCAATAGGTGTCTTTGCGTCTTCATTTGTGACTCCATCTCGATTTCGGTTTCTATTGATGGCTTTATTACCAGCCGGGCGATCGTCTTGAATGCGCCCTTGGCGAATTCCTGTTTCCCGGACGCCGCGCCGCCCGGCTTCGCCAACAGTTCCTACATTCCAAAGAAAAAGGGCCGGGCCATTCCCATCTCATCGCTCCGGCAACTCGACGAATTCAGCCTCCAAGGTCCAGCCGCTCAGCATGCGCGACTCGCCGTCGAGGATGAAAATAGTATCATCGCTTGGCTCGACGCGCAGCAGCCCCGACACCCGAACCGGCAGATACAGCGACCCGATCTGTTGATCCGCGCGTAGTCTGACCCTGACGAGTTGGTTCGGCGGTGGCGGCGGAAGGTGGCTGCACATTCCGACCTGCGGCACCAGATAGCCGAACCCGCTGCCATCCGCGTCTGGCGGTGCAGGGATGATATAGCCCGAGATCGAGACCTCGACGCCGTCGAAAATGGGGTTCGTGGCAATGCGGGCGATCTGCCGCTTCTTGGCGACGTCCCATCGCTGCTCAAGCAGCGCTTCCACATCGTGACCGTTCGCTTCAAGCACTTCCCGCGCGGCGGTGCGGCGGGCTTCCAGACGCGTGCGGGTCTCAGCATCAAGATCAGTGCCGGCGAGCTTCTCGTCCGACTGAACCAACAGTTTCAATTTGTTCATCATTTCGACCCCCAACGCTGCGTAAGGGTCGTCAAAGGCCACCGCCAACGGATCAGCCAGGTCGGAAAACTCGATCGATTCCGGCTCTGCCGTGACTTGAGTGGCGGCCAATAAGGCCGCCACAAAGACAGAGATCAAAAACCGCATGTTTCCGCCTCTTTGCTTGGATGCGTCATGATCAGTTGCCACCGTCCGCGGGGAAGGCGCCCGTGAAGTCACTGGGCATCCCGGTCGAGAATTCGGCATTCCACGCTTCTAACGAGACCGGCACGAAGCGTGGCTTGTCTTCGGGTTCAAACTGTATCGGCTGACCGGCGAAGACAGGAAGCAGCACATCGTCCCGCACGGTAACCTGACCGTTAACGATCACGGCTTTCATGCCCGTCGACGGGATGGCACCCTGCTCATAGGTGGAATTGTCCGTGAAGGTTTCGGGGTCAAAGACCACGATATCGGCGACCATCCCGGTCTGGATGCGACCGCGTTCCTGCATCGCCTTCAGGCCGGTATCGCCCAGATGCTTGGCGGCGTTGTAGCTGAGGATCGACATCAGCTGCATCATCGGGATGTTGTTTTCCCGACCGAGTCGGATCGTGGCTCCTCGGGATCCGGCGGTTCGGGGGTGTGTGCCGCCCAGCTGGTCCATCGGGAAATCCCACGGGGCGTCGTACGGCTTTGCACCAACCCCATCGCTGGCCATGGTCACGCCCTTCAGCGTCAGCCATTTTGCCTGGTCTTCGGCGGGCATCTTGAATACGACGACCGGCCTGGTCGGTTCGGATGCGATGGTCGCCTTGTAGGTCTCGAGGGTATAGTACTCATTCGTGACCGGATCCAGAATGGTTTCCTCATAGCGGTTGCCCAGATCGTCGACCCAGCTTTGGGGCTCCAGAAACTCCGCATTGATCGTGGTGGAGCCTGCAGCATAGGGATAGATTTCCCCCCAGATGTTGAAGCCCCTTTCCTGCAACCCTGAAATCAATTCGTGTGTCACGCGCCAACCGGGGTTGTTGAAGTGCAGGACAATCGCAGGCGCGCCGAGCGCGATTGCGTTTGCGATCAGTTCCTGCGCGCCGTTGACCTCGGTCGTGTCGTTGCCAAGCGTATAGCGTGTATGTGAGCCAGTCGGGCGGCCATAGCGTGCGCCAACCTTCTGCACCTCGAACAACTCGCGGGAAGAGATGCCCGCTCTCATATAGCCCGTGGTGCTGCCAATGCCGGGTGCGCCCGCCATCAGACCCTTGTCAATCTCTTCGAGAATCGCGTTGCCCTGTTCCAGGGTCGGGCGCGTCACGCTCCAGCCTGTTTTCGCCCGAGTTGTGTAAGAGGCTACGGGACCGTTTATCAGGTACTCGGCGCCGTCTGACCCGTCGAGCACCATCGCCCGGGCGAATTCGTGGCTGACCGCGCAGCCATAGTTGGCCTGGGTCACACCCGCACGCGCCTCATACCAGGCGGCGACATAGGATCCCGCACAGCCCATCTCGAAATCCATGCTGCTGGTCAACCCGTCGCGCAACCCGAGGGAATATCCGATCGGCATCTGAAAGTGGAAATGCGTGTCGATGAAGCCCGGCGCCACGATATGGCCGGTCGCATCAATGGTCTCGGCACCCGTCAGCGGGTCCTTGCTGATCGCAACGATGCGCCCGTCCTTCACGCCGACATTGGCGATGTCGTCGAACAGCGTTTCCGGGTCGATGACCCGGCCGTTGTTGACAACCAGATCATAGTCTTGCGCGAAGGCCGCTGAAACGGTCAGCAGCCCGGCAATAAGTGTTGTTGTCAAAATGGTTGTTTTTGCTTTCATGGAGTGTTCCTCATCCACAGGTTGCTTTCTATCCGTTTGGAAGAGTTTCAGTTCACCACCGTATTACGGATCGCCCTGCCATTGGGAGCGTCCAGCACCAGCTCGCCATCGCGCACCGAGAAGCCGCCGTTCACGATCACGGTTTGCACGCCCACGGTCGGTCGATTGGCGTTCTCGAAGGTAGCCAGGTCAGAGACCGTGGCGGGATCGAAGACAACGATATCAGCGTCCATGCCCACTTGAAGCCGACCCTTGGTGCGCATTTGCGGCACGCTGTCTTCCAGTGTCTGCGCGGGCAGCAGCGACATCTTGCGGATCGCTTCGGAAAGCGACAATACCCCGCGTTCGCGCACATAGGACCGCAGGATCTTGGTATACGTGCCGGTTGACCGCGGATGGCTGAACACATTGTCGGGCAACGGCCATTCATCGCCTTCGTATAGCAGAATGTTGCCGTTTTCATCGAAATAGGACCAGAGCACGGAATCCGAGGCGATCGCTGTCGCGGGATTCGTCACCGAAACGTCCAGCAAAGAGAGGGCCGCGGGATCTTCCTCGTCCAGGAAATGCCAGACGATGAAGGTGCCGGGCTTGTTGGCCTGATAGTCAGCCAGTTCGTCCTCGGTCATCCGATCCGCGCCAAGCTGGAAGTTGTTGGCGGTCGAGTCCATCCGGTCGCGCCAATCCGGGCCGCTGAACATGGCCGCGCCAACCACGGTGCTGGCTGCGCCGTAAGGATAGGCCTCGGTCGTGACGTTGATGCCCTGGGCCTGCGCCTTTTCCACCAGCGCCATCGTGGCCTTGATGTCCGACAGCGAGGTCGAATTGATGTGGCACAGATGCATGTGCGCGCCGGTGATGGCGGCGAGGCTGATCAGCTCCTGGATCGCCTCGAACGAGCTTTGCGGCTCGGTGTTGCTGGCATAGCGCACATGGGTATAGGTCGGGACATTGTATTTCTTGGCCAGTTCGGCCAGCGCGTAATACTCTTTGTGTCCAAAACCCGGCGCATAGCCAGCGTTGACGCCGATACCGAGCGCACCGTCCTTCAGGCCCTGTTCGAGCAGGGACATGATGCGCACGGATTGTTCCGGGCTGGCGATGTCCTGCTTCCAGTCGGTGCGGCCCTGCGCATCCGTGAAAAACGCCGCCGTGGCCAAGGGATCGGTATCGCTGAAGGTCGCAATCCGGCTGTGGGTCCAGCCTGCGGACGCGCCATAGTTCATCGGCAGTTTCTTCGTGGCCTGATCCTCATACCAGTCGCTGACCGGCACAATGCCGGATTCAAGCTCCAGCGCCGTGGTGACGCCCTCGATGACCTGCATCCGGTAGTCGCCGATGTTCTGGCCATGGGAATGCAGATCGATGAAGCCCGGAGATACGACGTGGCCGGTGGCGTCGATCACCACATCACCCGCCAGCGGAAATTCACTGATCGCCACGATCCTGTCGCCCTCGATGGCGACGTTGCGAATGGCATCGAGACCGGTTTCAGGGTCGATGACGCGACCGCCCGCTATGACGATGTCATTCGCCAGCACGGCCGTAGTCGACAACAGCAGAGCCACCATCGTGGCGGCTCCCAAAGTCCTTGTTCGTAGCATTGACAGGCTCCTGGGCTGACGGAGGTCACGGGCGCCGAGCACGTGACGCCAGAATCTGTTCGTGACTAGCCTGAAAGCTACACTGCCCGCGAGGTCAGGTCTTTGCATCTCATGCCAGCGGTGGCACAATCCGGTCGTCTGGGGTTAACCCCTGAAAGCTGAGGGAAGAGTCCGGATGAGCAAGCGATCTGCCCCGAAATTTACCCGAGCAATGTTGGTTTTGTTCCCGCTCGCCAAGGCATTCGCCTCGCGCGGCGGCGATACCGAAGCTTTGCTTGCCCGCAACAGGATTCCGCTCGGCGCGCTGACCGATCCTGCAATGCTGGTTGAGGCGAGCGCCTGTTATGCTGCCATGGA
>NZ_JBXWRD010000032.1:0-54318 GCF_059612725.1 Ruegeria sp. YKSF070
TCCGGCCCGCACCATGGGTGAATATGGGCCTGGGTCGTTCAAGGACGGCCGCCATCTGGAAACCTGTGCATTCGTGCCTGTCATCAGGCCAACGCCAAGACAGTCCCAGTGGCCAGAGGATCAGGCTAGAAGTTGACCACGAGATTGAGAAACCCACCCGTCCACGGATCTCCGCTCCGGCCAATTACACCGTCGATCCCGGCACCGGGAAAGGAGATTGAGACGCCTGCTGTCAGAAACGTGTTGCTATTGATGACGCGGCTGTATTCGAGGAACAGGTCATCGGCAAGATGGGCATCCGTGACCCCGGCGACCACGTTCCCGTTGATGTTGACGCGAGTCGCCTGACCGAACTGGATAGGGCTGTTCAGCTCGTTCGCCGGAATATACGCATATCGAAGCGTCCAGGTGTCCTGCCGGGTCGGCTGAATCCGAAGCGCCAGCGTCAGCGCATTCGCGTTCGCGTTCGCGTTCGCGTTCGAATTAATGAAGGTCGACGCGGATTTGGACCCAGTGGCCCAGGAGCTCGGGCTACCCTGGTAGTAAAGCGGATCGAAGCGCTCCAGTTTGGTCGTGTTCGGGTCGTCCCCCGAGAAGGTCTGGTAGCCCAATGTCAGCCTCGGGGTCCAAGGCAAGCTCGCTAAGGCATTGCTCGCCGTCACCCGACCGGCCCAGGCCTGAAGGTCGATCCTGTCGTTCCATTGGTAGGCAAACTCGCCCGTGAAGCTCCAGTTCTCCAGGGTGCCGGAAAACGGGTTTGTCTTTGCATATTAGGTTGAAAGTGCTGGTCCCCTCACGAGCGCCGGGGATCACGGTAGGCGGACCGACGCCGCCCGGCGCCGCCTGGGGATAGGGCGAGGTGGAGTTCAGCACATTCACGAATGTCGCCCCGACATAGCCGCCTTGTAGATTGTCAAGGCGAAGATCTATGCCGGCGAGTTCGTTGTCGCCGTCTGTTGAAGGTAACTCGTTGGGATTCAGGTAAAAGGCTGTCCCGGTCAATCCTCCGAAAGTCAGCCGTCCGATGGCAGCCATCTCCCATGCCTTGCGAGGCCCCAGCTTCAAAGCTCCACGTTCGAAACCGCTTGTTCCGCCATTCGCGATCAGCATGCCTGTCCCAAGGACCAATTCGCGCGCGCCTAGCGACAGGTCGTAGGACAGGCCGGCGCCGGAATCGCCGCGAATGGCGAGATAGGCTTCTTCGACTGTCGTGGCGCCGGTATTGCCAGTGTCGAAGGCATCTATGCCCCAGGTGTAGGACGCTACAGCCGAGAGCTTGCCGTAGAATACGGCACCGGTATCCAGTTCCTTCTCGAAGCTGATACCTGGCTTGAAGTAACCTTCCAGCCAGTTGGTATCCGGGTCGAACCCACTTCCCGGCGCGGTCACCGAGGCCAGATCCCAATACAGGTTACGCTCCACGACAGCGTTCAAACCGAACTGGAGGTGCCCCTTCACTGTCAGGCCGCCCTGATCGTGAAACCCCATCGGATCTCGGTCTTCCACCTGTGTCTGTGGCCGTGCCGAACCCGCCCAACATGCAAGAAGTGCTGCCCCCATAATCAAATTGCGCAACCGACCACTGCGAATGGATGGGATGCTTCGCAAGTTCTTTCCAGGAGATGGAGAGGTTGCACGTGATGGAAACATCTGCGCCATGGAAGTCTGCATTGGTCCCTTTTTCGGAGGGGCAAAGGTTCTGGATATAGAGAAACTGTCATCAAACGGTGTGAAAGCAAGGAAATGCGGTGAACATTGATTTCCCTTGTCGCATCACAGCGGTCCGATCTCGCAGTGTCAATTCACAAGCAACTGGCAGGCTTGTGTATACACCCTGCGCCGGGTGCAGCTCTTGCGGCGCCTCTGTGCGCCCAGGAGAGCCTGACCGGAGCAGGCCGCGGATGACCGGTGAGGAATGGCGCAACCGCGGAACCTCGCCGGATCCCGCACGGTCGCTGGCGGGTTGCATCCGGGTTGACAGAGGGTTGCATCCGGGTTGACAGGCACCCCGAGAGGGTCGCCTTGATTAGAAAAAACAGACATATAATGTGCAATAAGCGACACGACCGCGGGCCTAGGGTTGACAAAGGTTTACATGAAGTTGACAGAAATCGACCCGAAAACGGTTTTTTCCCCAGAGATGTAAACCCTGTGCAGCCCTGCGACCCAGGAAAACAAGGGCTTTGCTGACGCGACGGTTCACAACAGCCGGTCAGCACCGTGCACGGATGGCCGGATGTGGGCTCGACGACCATGCAGGCGTCGGCGAAACGGGGTCGTGTCAACTGCTGAGAACAGCCTCTCCCAGAGCATCCGACATGCACAAGGACAAGGTAGAGCGCGCTGAAACTGGCTTTCAAGAAGACGCCTTGCGGTATCCGGGCGGTGGGCCTGCGACGAGGTGATGTTGGTTGCAGTCAGATGACGAAGATCGCCATACGAGAAAATCGTCTTGCGGAGCGCAGGAAGGTGGCGCCGGGCAGACACCCTCTCTGGCCGGCGATTTCTATCCTCCTGGCGTCCGCCGAGGGGGCGGACTGGAAATAGCGAAGCCCCCCTACCCAACTCCATAGCCATCCAGCCATATACGGATGGAGCTACAGCAAGAGGATGATACAGACGGGCAGGATGAGAGGCGCCAGCACGGACGGGGAACAGAACTTCGGCGGCTGAGCGCCATCGCCGCCGGGATCGAGGTAACGCCCCCCCCACGAGAAAGGTCAGCCCGGCTCCTGGCGCCGTGCCCTGCTCGATCAACCCGCCGATTAGTAGCCGAGTGGCATAGCCGTTGAGATAGGCCGGAATCCCGGCCAGCATCCCGTTGGCGATCGGCAATACACGGGCCTTTACAAAAAAATAAGATTGAGCAAACAAGTGTGTTCATCACTAAGCTACTTACTTTAGTCATGAACATATGCTATGCTCAACAATCACAGGCACTTACGCCAATTCAGAAACACAAACATCATAGTTAAAGGTGTCACAGTGAAGGTAGTCGGCTACATACGCGTCTCTACATCCAAGCAAGGAGAAGAAGGGATCAGTCTGGATGAGCAGGCGCACATGCTGCGTGGTTATGCTAACGACAGGAAACTCGAGCTTCTCACCATAGAGGAAGATGACCGGTCGGCCGCCGGCACACGCGGTCATCTCAGTCGCCCGGGCCTGCAGCAGGCTATCAGGATCGCGAAACTTAACGATGCAGCGATCCTTGTGCCCAGTGTGGATCGCTTGGCACGCCATCCCGGTCTCTTGCCTGATCTATTTGAAGCCGGTGTGCCGGTGATTTCCGTCGCTGAGGGTCGCCGTTTGGGGCGGAAAGCGCTGGAGCGCCTTATTGACCGGGCTCAGCGTGAGCGCGATCTGATCTCGCAGAGGGCGCATCAGGGAGCTGTCCGGGCGCGGAAGAGAGGCATCAAGCTGGGTAACTTGACAAATCTCGATACCGCTCAGCGCAACGGCGCAATCTCGAATGTCGCCAGGGCGGATCGGAAGGTGCAGGAACTTGCCGACTTCATCGAACGCACGCCCGGGTGGGACGAGATGACCCTCCGGGAGAAGGTGGAACTGGTGAACCGTTCCGGTCCTCTCAATCTCGTCAGTGAGACACGCAACGAGCGCCGTCCGTGGACGATGAGCAGCATCCGAAAGCCGCTCAAGAAGGCAGAGGCAGAGCTGGACCTGCGCAGGGACATGGCGAACGAGGAGGTCATTCTGGCGCCGAGCTGGTCCTGGGTGGACGATACGGAAGAGGAGGCTGGGTCTGCTGCAGTCGAAAGTGTTAGCCAGTCCTCGCGTGACGACGACCAGCCCGAGGTGGACGCATACCAAGACCACCCGGGCTTTGGTCGCTTCTGATCTCCGGCGAGGAATGGCTCTGCATGCAAGCAGGGATGCTCCGACCCTCCGACGTGGGAACGAAGTCCTAGAGAAACCCGTCGATAGCGTTGGGGATACATTCCGGCGCCAGCTACATCCGGGGTCGAAACCTCCCATCTGTCAGCTTGTTGGAGCACGGCCTAATTCGGCGTCGAAAAGACGAACTCCAACGACCTTCCTCGATAGGAGCGGCCTAACTGGAGTAGGTCTGCAATCGTCCGAAGCCGGGCAGACGACAAGGCATTCACCAGCTACCCGGCGAGATCTCGGATGTTTCCTGCCGCAGAAGATGGGCCGAGCTCCGGCAACCGAACATCCGACGTTGGAGATCGAAGATCGCCACACCGGCAGGTCGTCTTTCGGAGTTTTGGAACGCGGTGCCGTGCAGATAATGTCCCGGTTCGGTAGTTGCTATCCTCCTGTTGCTACCAGTTCTTTGTTCGCCACCTGTCGAACGGCATGTTTGCCCGCGAGCTAACATCCGACGGGTCGACCAGCGATGCTCATTCTTCAGGGGCGAGTGACAGGAAACAGCCTGCACCGAACCCGATAGCCGTCCAGCCGTATTCTTGGATAGCGCCATGAAGAAGAGAACACAGCTGAACGGAATCGGCAGCACCAATCTGGATGGCTGGCGGTCAGTCTGCCCGGGATCCTCAGCACTTACAAAAGTGAGCGCGAGATTTGCACGCTCTCGGCCAACAACAATGTTAGTCTCAAATCAGCGACCGAAACCTGCGGCCGTGGGCAGCCAGGTTGCAAGGTCCGGCACCAGGATCAAGAGTCCCATTCCGCACAACATGATCAGGACGAAAGGCGCAGCCCCGCGCACGATGGTTGCCAGCGGCGCATCGGTGATGCCCTTGATCACGAACAGGTTCATGCCCACCGGCGGTGTGATCATCGCGAGCTCAAGGTTGATCATCAGCAGGACGCCATACCAGATCGGATCGACGCCAAGGCTTATCATCGTTGGGAGCAGGATGGGTGTCGTGATCAGGATGATCGCGATGGACTCGAGGAACATGCCCAGAATGAAGATCAGCGCCATGACTACCAGAATGAAACCCATCTGCCCGAGGCCCAGACCCGCGACGGTCTCGGTCACCCCGACCGGCAGGCGTATCAGCGTAATGGCATGGGCGAACATGGCGGCACCGGCTATGATCATAAAGACCATCATCGAGGTGCGCATGGTGCCATAGGCACATGCCCACAGATCGCGCAGGCCGAAGTTGCGATAGACCAGAACCGCGACCAGAACGGCATAGAGCGACCCGGCCGCCGCGGCCTCGGATGCGGTGAAGATGCCGAAATAGATGCCTCCCATCACGACCGGCGGCGCCATCAGGGCCCACACGGACCGTCGGAAAGCGGAAACGGCCTTGTTCCAACCCGCCCAATCCGGCGCGTTGATGCCCTGTTGCCCGCGCGCCTTGATCATGCAGAAGGCCGAGAACATCAAGGCCAGCATCAGGCCCGGCACGATCCCGGCCAGGAACAGCGCGCCGATCGAGGCTTCGGACACGATGGCATAAAGGATCATCGGCCCCGATGGCGGGATCAGGATGCCAAGCGTGCCCCCTGCTGCGACGACCCCCAGCGCATCGCGCTCGGCATAGCCAAAGCGCTTCATCTGCGGGATCGCGCTGGACCCGATCGAGAGTGCAGTGGCGACGGACGAGCCGGAAATCGCCGCGAATATCGTGCAGGCAAGGACGGTGGCGACGCCAAGCCCCCCTTTCACATGGCCGATCACCGTGTGGGCGAAGTCGTAGAGATCGTCGATCACCCTGGATCGGATCATCACCTGGGCCATGAACACGAACAGGGGAATCGTGCTCAGGATCGGCTTGTTGAGATGGGTATAGACCGCATCCCCGAGCCCGTCGATATCGCCTTCGGCCAGCAACATGATGGCGCTGGCGATCAGGCCGAGTGCCGCGAAAATGGGTATGCCGCTGAGCAGCAGAAGGATCAGACCGGCGAAAACCAGCAGTAGTGTCATCGCTCGAGCCTCCAGACCGTTCGAAACAGGCCGAGTGCTGCGGTCAAGAACAGAAGGGCTGTGCCAAGAACGACCGGAACCTGTGGAATCCAGGTTTCGATTTCGATGTAACCGACCGAATAGGACCCGAAGCTCCGGGCAAAGGCGATGGAGTCCCAGATCGAGATCCCGAGGATCGCAGAAAAGGCCATCACCGAAAGATGTGCAAAACCCGCCTGCAGGCGTGCGAAACCTGGCCCAAGTTTTGCCGTGACGAGGTCGATCGCTATGTGATCTTTGCGGCGCAGGGCCTCGGCGGCGCCCAGCATGACCAGTGTCACCAACAGGTATCCGATCATCTCGTCATTCCATTGCAGGGGCCGGTTGAACACGTATCGCCGCGTCACGGCCACCACGATCTGGACAAAGACCACCAGGATAAGTGCCGCGCTCAGTGCCCCGCACAGGCGCACCAAGCCCGTCAGGAGCCGATCAGGAAAGAAGGGGGCGTTCGCCACCCCCTCCTCGGGTTGGTTCTCTAACATGGATGCGCCGGGTCACATCTTGCTCAGAAGGTCGAGCAGCTTTGCGCTGTCCGCGTCCCCCTCGCCAAAGGCCTTGTCAAAAGCCGGACGCATGACCGCCTCAAGCGCCGCGTTTTCCTCGGGCGTTGCGATATGCACCTTCACACCTTTTTCACGCAGTTGATCGGGACCGGCATTGCCTGCCTCGACGGATGCCTCGATTGCCCATTCCGACGCTTTCAGACCGGCTTCAGCCAGGGCGGCCTTCGACGTGTCGGACAACCCGTCGTAAAAAGCCGGGTTCAAGTAGCCGTGCATATAGGCCGAAAGCACCGGCACCACGGTAAAGGCATCCTGAACCTCGTAATACTTGCGCGAGACCGCCGCCGCGACATCGGTGATTGCACCGTCAATGACGCCGGTCGCCAGCGCCTGGTAGACCTCGGACCCGGGCATGGCCGTCGGCGTTGCCCCGAGCGCGACAAAGGCGGCATCGAAAGGCGGCGTCAGGCCGCGAAACTTCAAGCCCTTGAAATCTTCCGGCTGGACCAGCGGTTCGCCCTTGGTGGTGAACACCGAGGTATTGGTCTGGAACATCCAGACCACGTTCTTGACGCCCTTTTCGAGCAGCTTTTTCTCGAGGAAAGAAGCGGCATCCGAGGTCGGCCATTTCTTCCAGATCTCGATGTCCCCGAACGCATAGGGGGCCACGGTGACATTCATGATCGGCAAGGTCTTGCCCCACTGGAAGTTCAGTGAAAAGGCGCATTCGATGTCACCTTTCGCGGTTGCGACGATGTTCTCGCGCGCACCCACCAGGCTGTCTGCGCCAAAGATCTGAACATCAAGCTCGCCTCCCGAAAGCGTCTCGACCTCCTCGGCCCAGCGGTCGATCACCTTTGCGATGTGATGGGCCGGCGGCAGTTGATGGCTACAGCGCATCTCGGTCGCGGCCAGCGCCGTTGAAGCGGTGGATGCAAGAAATGCAGCCCCGATTGTGGCAGTTGTCAGATGTTTCATGGTCAGGTCTCCTCCCTTTCAGTTCAGGCCGCGGAAACGGCCCTCCAGTTTGTATTATTCGGTGGGCCGGCGCGGTGCAGGGCGCCATGGAATAGCTCTCCCGGCATGGCCGCCTCGGCGATGTCCCGCGCCTGGCGCAAGGCAACCAGATCTATTCCTGTTTCGAATCCCATAGTCTCGACTAGGAAAACGATGTCCTCAAACACCACGTTGCCGGTGGCACCTGGTGCAAAGGGGCAACCGCCCAGTCCGCCCAGCGAGGCATCGACGACGCGCGCGCCATTGTCGATGGCAGCCGCCGCGTTGGCCACGCCCATCCCGCGGGTGTCGTGCAGGTGAATGATGAAGGGATGCCCGCCACAGAGTTTGTCCATAGCGGCGCAAAGCTCTCCGACGGCCTTGGGTCCGGCATAGCCGACCGTGTCGGCAAGCCCAACTATATCGGCGCCTGCGGCAAGGCAGTCCTCGGCCAGGCGCAGCACGTCTTCGGTGTTCACGAAACCGGAAATCGAGCAACCGAAGGCCATTGCGATCCCGGCATTCACGATCTTCCCGGGTGCGGCCTGATCGCGCATCGCAACGATCCTGCGCACAAGGGCGACGGCCTCTGCACGTGACCGGCGCATGTTGGCCTGACTGTGTTCCTCTGTCGCCGACACGACACAGACCATCTCGCGGATCACGGACTGCATTGCGGTTTCCGCGCCGCGTTCGTTCAGGGTGAGGGCGGCTGAGTGCAGGTTGAGCCTTTCGGCCGTGTCGATCATCGGCCCGATGTCCGCGAATTGCTGGAAACGGGCGGCGGGCAGGAACGAGCCGATCTCGAAATGCCGCACCCCTGCGGCGGCTTCCTGTTCCAGCCACGCGATCTTGGCATTGGTCGAGGGGAGCGCCTTGGCAAGCTGCAATCCGTCCCGCAACCCGACCTCGCGCAGCGTGAGTTTCTCGGGTGGATAAACGCTGTCGATCCTACTCATGCCGAAACCCTCGCCCTGCCCCTGGCGGCCCGGATCTCTGCCTCGTTCAGCCCGGCCGCGCGCAACACCTCTTCGGTGTTCTCGCCGATACCCGCGATATCCAACGTGTCCCCGTGCATTGGCCTACCGTCGATCTCGAAGGGCATGATCGGCGCGCGATATGTTCCACCTTCGGGCAGTTTCGACGGGAACAAGCCACCGGGCCGCAGGACATGCGGGTCGTCATACATCTCTGCCGGCCGGTGGATTGGCGAGAACGGAATGCCGGTCGCTTCAAAGCTTTCGATAAGGTCAGGGAAGGAACGCGCGCGCACCGCCTCGGCCACGATGGGCAGAGTCCAGTCACGGGCATTGATCTGATCCATCCGCGACTGAAGCCGGGGATCGTCGCGCAACTGGCCTAGGTCCAGCAAATTGCACAGGGTCTCCCACTGGCCTTCGGTCACCGCCCCGACAAAGATCTGCCGACCCTCGGAGGTCTCGAAGATGTCATAGACCGGCCACGAGAATTCGCGCTCGGGCATCGGCGGCGCCTCGCGGCCCTCAATGTCGAACTGAACCATGTGTTGCGCGACCAACAACAAGCAGTTTTCGAACAAGCCGGTGCGCAGCACATGCCCCTTGCCGTCCTTGCCCCGTTCCAGCAGCGCCGCCAGAACCGCGAATGCCCCGAACAGCCCTCCCATGATGTCGTTTGCCGAAGATCCGATCCGCAGCGGCCGCCCGGTCGGTCCGGTCATATAGGCCATGCCGGTCATCATCTGCACGACCTCGTCCATCGCCGTTCGGTTCTCGTATGGGCCTTTCAGAAACCCCTTCAGCGAGGAGACGATCAACTGCGGATAACGTGCCCGCAAGACCTCGGGCGCAAATCCCATCCTTGCCAGCGAGTGGTCCCGGAAGTTCTCGATGAAAACGTCCGCACCCTCCAGCAGCCTGTGCAACGCGGCGCGGCCTGCGTCCTGTTTCAGGTCAAGTGTGATGCTCTTCTTGCCGCGGTTGAAGGTCGGATAGAACCCACGGCCCATGCCGGTCAAGTGACGTGTCTTGTCGCCCTCTGGCGGCTCAACCTTGATCACCTCGGCGCCCAGCAGGGCTAGGAACATCCCGCAGGATGGACCCATGATCATGTGGGTCATTTCGACAACGCGGATACCCGCCAGCGGCCTGATGTCTTCGGTCATTCGATTTCCTCTCGACTCCGACCATAGCCAAACCTTTGCAAACGCAATATTATAATGTTTTGATGCTTCCGTTCTGGTTTTTAGAATGCTGGATACAAGACAACTCCTCTATTTCGCGACGATCTATGAAACCGGATCGCTCGCGCAGGCGTCTGCCAATCTTCGGGTTGCGGCCTCTGCGCTCAGCCACCACCTCTCGCAGTTGGAAGCGAGGCTCGGCACGCCGCTCTTTCTGCGGAAACCCCGAGGGATGGAGCCGACCGCCGCCGGACACAGGCTGCATGAACACGCTCGTTCGATCCTCAAGGCGATCGAAGCCGCGGAAACTGATATGCAAGACCGCGAGGGAAAGGTCTCGGGGCCCGTGTCTGTCGGTATGTCTTATTCGGCAGTCAAGGCAATCGGTGTCGCGTTCGTTTCCCAGGTCGTGCGGGATTACCCGGCAGTGCAACTCGCCCTGACAGAAAGCCTTTCCGGTGCCGCGCTGTCCCATCTGCTTGCCGCAGACATCGACACCGCACTGGTCTACAATCCACCGTCTGATCCGATGATCCGCGCTGAGCCTGTGCTCGAGGAAAAGATGGTGTGTATCGGCAGGCCCGACATTATTGGCGATACCGGCTCACCGATCACGTTCTCCGAACTGCTTGAACTGCCCATCATCCTGCTCCGTCAGGGCATTTCGGCGCGCGCCATCATGGATGACGTCACACTTCTGAAAAAGATCGAAACGCGCGCAGTCTTGCAGATGAACTCAGTTCAAGCCATAGCCGGTGCGATCGAGGCTGGCCTTGGCTGCGTCATCGGCACCTCGCTGTTCATGCGCGATCAGCTTCAGCGCGGCACCGTTCGCACGAGAGCGATTGCCAGCCCGGAACTCTCGCGCACGCTTTATTTGTGCCATCTGTCCTCGCGCCCCCATACATATGCATCCGAGACAATTCGCGCGCTGCTGCTTGCACATGTTCGCGAGGCTGTCCGGTCCGGCGTGTGGGAGGCGCAGTTGGTGTCGGCCGAGTAGGGGTAGCAACCGACAGAAGTCACGTTCTATGCGAGCAGCACTATTTGGAACCCTTCAACCTTGAATTGGTGACTAATGCCACGAACTACCCAGCACTGCCCCGGTCACCATGGGGATGCATTCCGGCACCGCAATATCCACTGCTCGAAAGCTCCCATAGGCGGTATGGCGATTGTGAACCAACCGTCTGGCGCTAATGTCCAAGGGACCAGAAAGGGAGGTCAACATGTCCCTGCGCAGTGATGCAGCGATGGTGCTGTTCTATGACATCGACGGCGATACGGCGGACCACGATGACTGGCACAGTTACGAGCATTTCCACGAACGGCTGTCAGTGCTTGGGTTCCTGCGCGCGACAAGATGGATCACGAAAGAAGGCGGTCCGCATTACATGATAATCTACGAGGTCAGTGGCACCGATGTCGCCACCTCACAATCCTATCTCGACCGGCTCAACGACCCGACCGAGTGGACCCGTGCGATGATGCCGAGGTTCCGCGGCATGACGCGCGGATTCTGCACGGTCGTGGCCAGTTCCGGCTTCGGTATTGGCGCCGCGGCAGTGGCTTTGCGGTTCCGACCAGCGGATGGCACCGAGCAAGCCCTGACCAACTGGTTCGCCACAGAGGTGTTGCCGCCGATGGTGAACCTGCGCGGTATCACCGGGGCGCACCTGCTGCGGCCGGCCGCACCACCGCCGATGACGCGCGAACAGGCCCTGCGCGGCGTTGACCGGCCGATGCAGTGGCTAGCAATCGTTACCGGCTATGATGCCGCCGCTCTGGACCGGGCCGTCGCGGATTTCCTCACTCCCGATGCACTGGACACGCGGGACGCCACAGACCTCACCTACAGCCGCTATTCCATGCACTACACCGCCGACCGC
This sequence comes from Ruegeria sp. YKSF070, assembly GCF_059612725.1. NCBI lineage: Bacteria > Pseudomonadati > Pseudomonadota > Alphaproteobacteria > Rhodobacterales > Roseobacteraceae > Ruegeria > Ruegeria sp. YKSF070. Next base: position 11,479 of record NZ_JBXWRD010000032.1, read on the forward strand.
GACGAGGTGAAACGCACTGCGAAGCCGCCAGTGCTGACGCCGCAAGGACGCAGGTTGAGCAGGTAGGTCTGTTCCGGCCGCAGAGAATGACCCGAGCACCGGCAACCAAACACCAGGAGCCTTCAGTGTTGGTTTTTCGTGCATCCAGTGGGCGGCATATGATTGCTCCCGGATAGCGCTGGGAGCGCCCAGGGTGCGCGTTTCAACTTCAATGATGTCGCGCATCGAAAACACGCTTGACGCTGCCAGCGCGCGCCCCAGCCAGCCTGGTGACGCACTCAGCTTCATTCGAGAGTATTGAACTCGAAAAGTCATGCTGCTGCTGCGGCAAGCCGCAGAACACCGGCTTTGGCCAAATCGCCACAACACACCACCCGAACCCGGTGACTGCGTTGTAGCCTTGGCAACAGATACTGCATTTGGTCCGGATAAGGTTCCCTCGACCGGAAAGAGGAGCCTTTCCAACCCTATGATAAGTATTCTTAAAAGATGTGTCTTACATAGAAGGAGCACGGCTCCGGAAAGAGGAGCTTCCGGACCTGACCAGAAGCAGCTACACCGAGACTGAAGACGTTTTTCACGTTTGTGTATGCATACACAAACGTGAAATTTGCAGGGCTGACATGATCTTCTACGTTATCTTGACTTATGGACCCCGACCATCTGGGTCGATCTACACGCACCCGGCTGCCAGAACGCAATTGGCAATGATCCGGCAATTGGCTGATCAGCGACCCGGAATGAAGTTGGACATCAAATATGACTACGCCCGACGCATTAGCGGTCTTGGCTCACTGCCGACCCTCGAACAGATTCTGAGATATTTGGAAGAAGTCGATGGAGTCAGAGTGCGCATTGATGATCTCTCCCGCTTGTTCCGGAAAACGAAACTGATTGACCGCACACAGCTCCTGACAAATCTTCAGATGTTTGGCTCCAACCTTTTCTCCTTGAGGCACAATAAGACCCTCTCTGAGTTTTCCGCCGCTCAGCTTCAAGACCTGATTTTGCATGCTGAGAAAACCAAACCTCGAACACGGAAGGGTAGCGGTGGTGACACGACAAAGGCACGTGCGGTGTCGTCGAAGTCCCGGACATGCAATTCGATCCAAAAGGCCCGAAAGCTCAAGGAGATCAAGGACGATCTGATGGACAGAGAAGGTCGGGCGACTCTACAAATGGTTGCAGACCGTGCGAATGCGCAAGGTCTGCTGACAACGAGAGGGGGCAAGTGGACGGCGCAGAACGTGCACCGTGCACTCAAGCTGCTAGAGCGCGAAATACAATAAGATTGAATCGAGGTAACGACAGTGGCGATCAAGAAAAGCGACATCTACAGATCTCTCTGGGAGAGCTGTGACCAGCTCCGCGGCGGCATGGATGCGTCGCTCTACAAGGATTACATCCTCACCCTTCTGTTCGTGAAATACGTGTCGGACCGCGCCGGTCAGGCCGACGCGCTGATCGAGGTGCCAGACGGTTGCTCCTTCACCGACATGAAGAAGCTATCCGTTCTTAGTTCTCAGGCTATCGAGGCCGCTATGAGGATTACGGATCGAGGTTCCTCCTTTAGATTCTTTTTAATTTTATCAATGAGTTGCGATTTTCTTGTGGTCTTCGGAACGTATCCCACAACGAAATTGCTATAGAGTAGTCAGTTGAACGAAAAAAGAGGTCTCTCAGAAATGCGCACGCAGCTCAGGATTTTGCCCACGAAGACGGGGCGTCAGTCTATGAAGACCAAACCTACCTCTGCGGGAAGAGCACACTCCTTCTGGTGGATACATGGTGAACAGTGAAGAAGCGCTCCTAACAGTCGAAGAATTCGCCGCCGCCTTGCACAGCACGGTCACACCCAAGACCGTTCGGACCCTGATCCATCAGGGTAAGATCAACGCCACCCGTCTTGGCAAACGTTACTACATGACCCGTGACGAGCTGAAGAGGTTCATTTCGACATGCCCCGCAAACGCAAACCGGCCCGGCTCTTCCAGCGCAACGATGATGGAGCCTGGATCATCCTCGACGGAGGTCAGCAGATCCGGACAGGTTTTGGTGACGGATTTCATAAGGAGGCAGAAGAAGCCCTGAGCGACTACATCGCCCAGAAGAAGCGCAAAGACGATCGTGTCTACGACCCGAGTGAGATCACTGTCGGTGAGCTCTTGGTGCACTATGGCGAGGCCAAGGTGAAGACGGTCCGCGACAAGGGCCGACTACTTTACACGATACAGGCGCTGTCGCCTTACTGGGGCGATCTCAAGGTTTCCCAGATCGACATCGACAGGTGCCGGGGCTTCACGGCCTGGAGACGGTGCGCAGCATGGACTGTTCGACGTGAGATGAACACGCTGAACGCCGCAGTCAAATACGCCCTGGCGACGCGCAGGATCAGCCATGCGCCGATTGTGACCCTGCCTGAGAAGGGCGTCGCCAATGATCGTTGGCTGACGGTGGAGGAGGTGCAGCGTCTCCTGGAGGCCGCCGCTCCCCACGTCCAGAGGTTCATCAAGATCGCGCTCTACACCGGGCGCAGGAAGACCGCGATAACGCGGCTGAAGTGGATGCCTTCCCTCGATAGCGGCTGGGTTGATCTCGAAAGGGGCGTGATTCATTTCCTTGGCAAGGCCGAGGCCGAAACCAAGAAGCGCAAGGGCATGGTGAGGATGCCTGCCACTCTCCACGAGGAGATGAGGGCTTGGCAGCAGGAAGGGAGCCATGTGGTTTCGTTCAAGGGTATGCCGATAGACCGGATCGACAAGGCATTTCGTGCTGCTGTCGAGCGGGCCGGGCTTGAGGACGTGACGCCGCACACGCTGAAGCACACGGCGGTCACCTGGGCGTTCATGCGCGGCATGACGTTGGAGGACGCCACGGCCTATTTCGCGACCTCGCGCGAGACCCTGGAGAATGTCTACCGCTCCTATAGTCCTGATGCACTGAAGAATGCCGTCGGGATCATGGATTGGAAGATATGAGGGGCTGCAATATCCGTCCAGGACCGAGCAGCAGGAACGAAAAGTGCACAGCCGCTGTCCGAAACGTTGCGAATATCGTTGCGGCAGATCGAACCAAAACAACAAAGGCGCCCTCGGGCGCCTTGTTTCATTGGTCGGAGTGAGAGGATTCGAACCTCCGGCCCCTGCCTCCCGAAGACAGTGCTCTACCAGGCTGAGCTACACTCCGACCGTGGCGGGTGATCTATACCCGCCCTCTGCGACATGCAAGAGGGATTCCACCGCAGCAGTTTGAAAAACATCGACTTGTCCCGGCGCCAATCATTGGCAAGACTGCGGGTCCGGAGAGCTCAGGAAATGGTCGGAAATCTCTTCTACCTGATTGGTGGCATCGGCATGTTCCTGCTGGGAATGGAGTTGATGACAACTGCCTTGCGCGATGCGGCGGGCAGTCAGTTGCGCGGCGTGCTGACGCGGTTCACCACCACCCCGCTACGCGGTGTGATGACCGGCGCCGCCGCGACGGCCGTGGTGCAATCCTCCAGTGCCACGACAGTCATGACGGTGGGATTTGTCGGGGCAGGGCTGATGACGATGCCGCAGGCGTTGGGCATTCTTTACGGGGCCAACATCGGCACGACCGCAACCGGCTGGTTGGTGTCGCTGCTGGGCTTCAAGCTCAAGCTTGGCAATCTGGCGCTACTGCTGTTGTTTCCGGCAGCACTTGCCGATCTCCTGGCGCGTGGACCGCTGGCACGGGCCGGACGCACGGTCGCGGGATTGTGCTTGTTACTGATCGGGCTCGACCTGATGCAATCGGGGGCAAGCGACCTGACTTCGTTTCTGACGCCCGAGAGCCTGCCGGGAAGCGGACCCGGAGGATTGCTCCTGCTCGTGGGATTGGGGGCAGCGGTGACCATCGTCATGCAATCGTCCAGCGCGGCGATGGCGTTGGCGCTGGTGATGCTGTCGGGGGGCGCGATCACGCTGTTGCAGGCAGCCGCAATCGTGATCGGCATGAATATCGGCACCACCTTTACCGCTGTTCTGGCCTCGACCGGTGGCTCGGTGCCGATGCGACAGACCGCGTTGGCCAACCTGATCTTCAACATCGTTACCTCGGTTCTGGCCTTTCCCACATTGCTTCTGCTGCGCCCGGTCTTCGATGGCGCAACGCAGCTGGGTGACGATCTGAGTGTTCTGCTGATTTTTCACACCGGGTTCAATCTGGTTGGAACCGCGCTGTTTCTGCCGCTGACCGAGCGCTTTGCCGGGCTGGTGGCGCAGCTCTTGCCCGAACGCGAGACCGAACAGCTGTTCGTTGCCGACCGCAGCCTGCTCAAAGACGCAAACGCCGCGTTGCTGGCAGCGCAGTCCGGCGCGCGGACAATTGCCGAGCGGTTGTTTCTCGCTCTGGGTGCCGGGTTATCCCCCGCACCCGATTACCGGCCCATCGCGGCACTGACGCCGTGCGCGCGCGCGCTCGAGGATCTGCGCGCCTTTCTGTCCGAGATCCGGCTGCCACCCGATCGCGCTCAGGATATCGAAACCTTTTCGGACATCCTGCACCAGATCGACCATCTGACCCGGTTGCTGGATCGGGCGCGGCAGACCGGCAATATCGACACCCTGCTGCATGACAGGTTATTGCGGCGCTCTGCCCTTGGGGCCGGGTCGGCGCTGCGGCGATCTGGCGGGGCGGTGGGCGGGGTGCCCGAAGGAAAGCGGCTGGAGCGGTTGCGTCTCTTGATCGCCGCGCGACGCAAGCGCCATCGCCGGGCGATGATGCTGGGCGAACATGCGGGGCTGTTTGCGCTGGATCAGGTCTTTGCCCATACCGACGCGATGCGCTGGCTGGACCGGGTATTGCACCATGCCGAACGGGTGGCGCATTACCACCGCGCAGCGGCGGCACGATTGCCCGCGGCAGACGCGCCGCCGCGGGCAGAAACGGATTAAAGGCTGGCGTCCAACTTCGCCAGGATCGCGGCACCCATTTCGGTGGTCGAAACCGGGGTCACGCCCTCTTCGCCCAGCAGGTCGGCGGTGCGCACACCGTCGGCCAGAACCTGTTCGACCGCGGCTTCCAGCCGGTCGGCCTCGGCGCCCTGGTCAAAGCTGTAGCGCAGCGCCATCGCAAAGCTGAGGATACAGGCGATCGGGTTGGCCTTGCCCTGGCCCGCGATATCGGGGGCCGAGCCATGCACGGGTTCATACAGCGCCTTGGGACGCCCATTGGCCATCGGTGCGCCCAGCGAGGCCGAGGGCAGCATGCCCAGGCTGCCGGTCAGCATCGCAGCACAGTCCGACAGGATGTCGCCAAACAGGTTGTCGGTCAGGATCACGTCAAACTGTTTCGGCGCGCGGACCAGCTGCATGGCACCATTGTCGGCATACATGTGGCTGAGTTCGACCTCGGGATACTCCTTGGCCACGCGGGTCACCACCTCGCGCCACAGGATGCCCGATTCCATCACGTTGGCTTTTTCCATCGAGCACAGCTTCTTGCTGCGGCGCATCGCCAACTCAAAAGCCGAGCGTGCGACCCGTTCGATCTCGCTTTCGGTATAGCGCTGGGTGTTGATGCCCACCCGCTCGTTGCCCTCTTCGAAGATGCCGCGCGGCTCGCCAAAATAGACACCCGAGGTCAGCTCGCGCACGATCATGATATCCAGACCGGCAACGATGTCCTTTTTCAGCGACGAGAAATCGGCCAGCGCGTCGAAACACTGGGCCGGACGCAGGTTGGAGAACAGGTCCATCTCCTTGCGCAGGCGCAGCAGGCCGCGTTCGGGTTTGACGCTGAAATCGAGATCGTCGTATTTCGGGCCGCCCACGGCGCCCAGCAGCACGGCATCGACCTCTTGCGCCTTGGCCATGGTCTCGTCCGCCAGCGGCACACCATGGACGTCATAGGCGGCACCGCCGACCAAGTCCTCGCTGACGTCGAAATTCAGGCCGCGCTTGTCGCCGAACCAGCCGATGATCTTGCGCACTTCGGCCATGACTTCGGGGCCAATTCCGTCACCGGGCAGGATGAGGAGCGAGGGATTGGACATGGAACTCTCCTTGCGTTTCGTCGCAATGGCCCTAGCGCGCCAGAGGCGGGCGGTCAATGTGGCGCGGGTGGTCTGCGCTGTCCTGACATGGGAAAACCGGGGATCAAAGGGGCGCGGCCAGCAAGCCTTCGGCCAAGAGGTCCCATACCCGGCGGATCCGGGGCGTCAGCCGCATCGCCTGCGGCGCGGCGAGCCACATCTCGAGCGGTGGCACCGGCAGGTCAAAGGGCAGCACTTCGACCAGCGGATCGGCGGCGACGATGCTGCGCTGGCCAAAACCGATGCCGCACCCGGCCCGGATCAACTGCCAATAGGCGCTCTGATTGTCGCAGCGGATAGCAAAGCTGTGCCGCGTCGCAGGCCAGCCCAGCGCCTGCATCGTCTTGACGATGATCGGGTCGGCGTCATAGCCCACCAGATCGAAATCGAGAAGGTCCTCGGCCCGCGCGGGACGACCCTTGCGCTCCAGATAGCTGGCGGCGGCGCAGGCGCAGAGCGGTATGTCGCCGATATGGCGGGCAACGATATCCACCTGCCGGGGCCGGTACATGCGCACGGCGATATCGGCGGCGCGAAACAGCAGGTTCTCGGTGGTGTCGCTGGGCACCAGCTCCAGCTCGATCGCCGGTTCAGCGGACCGGATATCCGCAAGGATCGGCGGCAGGATGTGATGCGAGGCAAAGACAGAGGCGGTGATGCGCACTGTGCCCGCCAGCGACTGCGATTGCCCGGCGGCGGTGACCGAGATCGCCGTCATCGCCCGATGCGCCTGCTGCGCCAGCGGCAGGATGCGGGCGCCGTCCGCGCTCAGCTTCAGGCCGCGCGCGTGCCGATCGAACAGCGACAGGCCCAGCGCCTGCTCCAGCGCCTGTACGTGTCGGCCCAATGTGGGCTGACTGCGGTCGAGCTGCCGCGCCGCCGCTGACAAAGTGCCGGTCTCGGCCACGGCGAGAAAGCTCTGGATCAGGGACCAGTCACCAATATCTGAAAGCTCATCCATTCATTGATGAATACATGATCTACGTTTTTGGGCAATTCTCTCGATACATTTGAATGATTATTTGAATAGGAACAGTGATGGAGAGCCAGCATGACACAGACAGTTCTTGTTCTCGGGGCCTCGGGCCGGTTCGGGCGCAACGCGGCCGAGGCGTTTGGACGAGCGGGTTGGACAGTGCGCCCGTTCGACCGAAAGCGCGACGATCTGGACGCTGCCGCGCGCGGTGCGGATGTGATCGTGAACGCCTGGAACCCGCCCTATCCCGACTGGGCCGCTACGGTCCCCGGCCTGCACGCGCGGGTGATCAAGGCAGCGCGGGCAACGGGCGCCACGGTGATCATTCCCGGAAATGTCTATGTCTTCGGCCCCAACACACCTGCACCCTGGGGGCCCGACAGCCCGCATGCCGCGACCAACCCGCTGGGCCGCATTCGTATCGACATGGAGGCCGCCTATCGCGACTCGGGCGTTCGCACCATCCTGCTACGCGCGGGCGATTTTCTGGATACCTGCGCCTCGGGCAACTGGTTCGATCAGGTGATGATCAAGCGGCTCGACAAGGGGCGGCTCACCTATCCGGGCAATCCCGATATTCCGCATGCTTGGGCATATCTTCCCGATCTTGCCCGCGCCACCGTTACCCTGTCCCAGCAGCGCGAGACGCTGCCGGTGTTCTGCGATCTTACCTATCCCGGCTACACGCTGACAGGTCGGCAGATAGCGGCGGAACTGGAACAGGTGACGGGCCGGCGCATCACGCTCAAGCGCATGAACTGGCTGCCCTTGCATCTCGCCCGGCCCGTCTGGCCGATGGCGCGTTCGCTGCTGGAAATGCGCTATCTCTGGAACACACCGCACAGTCTGGACGGGGCGGCGTTTGCAAAGGTTCTGACAGCGTTTGTGCCAACACCGTTCGAGCAAGCGCTTGCTTCTGCGATCCCCGCCGAGCTACTCGCGGATCAGGTCTACCCAGACCAGGCGGTGGCGGCTCGCCTGTGACACCAGGCCTGCGCTCGGATCCTCCCGCGTCGGCCAGACCACACCCGATCCCGTCACGCGCCAATGGATCGAAGGCAGCACGTAATCGACCCGGAACCTGCCTATAGCCGGCCAATCGACCGTGTCCTGTGCATCCGGACCCCTGTGGCCCTGAGAACCCGCCTTGGCGGCGCCGGGACTTACTGGCGCCGGGTCCTGTAGCCGGGGGTCGGTCAGAAGTGTTTCGATGGCACCATGGTGGCCCTCGCCATCCTGCGGGTCCAGATTGGCGCCCCCGGCAAGGACAAAGGGATGGGCGGGCATTTCACCGATTGCCCCATCCAGCAACAGCTGCCAGAACCGGGTTTCGTCCCGGTTGCGCAGCCCGTTGCGGTCTTCGGGCCCGTCAAAGACCGGCGGCCCGGCCTGATAGGTCAAGAGCGTTATCCGTCCCTGCCCCGTGTCGATCGGGACCAGCCAGTGCCCGGTGGAGGACAGGCGCTGCGCGGCCTGCGCCTCGGATGAGGGGAAGGGACGTCCTGCGACCGCTGGCAAGGTAGCACCGGGCAGATCCCGCCACAAAAAGGCCCCGAAATCCTGTATCTCGTTGCGTGCGATCGGGTGACGGGACAGCACCGCAATACCACCCTGACCGGTGAACCAGCCATAGCCTTGCGCGTCTCCTGGGCCGCCCTTGCGCCCGTCACCATCCAGATCAAGCGTGCTGGCACGCCCGCTATTGGGTTGTGCAGCAAAGCTGTAGGGCATATCCCACCCAGCTGCCGCCAGCCGCGCGCTCAGCGCATCCAGCGCCCGGCCTTCGTGATCCCAATCAACCCCTTGGAGTGCCAGAATGTCGGGGCGGGCAGAAGCGATCACCGAGACCACCGCCGCGGCCTGCTTGTCACGGCTACCGGCAATATCGCGCAGCATCAGGCCCGGGCCCTTGCGGCTGAGTTCCGTGTTGAATGTCGCCACCCGCAGCGTCTCGGCCGCCGCCACCTCCGGCAACAGGCACAAGACCAGGGCGGCCAGCCGGATCATGCGGTCTGCATCGCCTCGGCGTTGGAATAGACGCGGCGGCGCTTTTCCTCGATCAGTTCAGCGATACGCATCATAGCCAGCCCGCGCATGATCATCGAGGCAGGCAGAAACGCCCAGGCACTCATGGTCCAGATCAGCGTTTGCGGACTGTAGAGGCTGATCGGGTCGAAAAGGTCCGAGGCCATCTTGACCAAGGCAGGGATGAAGAATGGCAACAGCACGCCCAGGATCATGTTGATCCGGCCGTCACGTTGCAGGCGCGCGACGACATCGCCGCCCGTAGTCGGGTCGAACAGCGGCAGGTTGATCCAGACGTTGAAGGCGCCGTTTCCGGTAGGCCATCCACGTATCCGCACCGCAAACCAGAAGGCCAGAACCGTCAGCAGCGCGATCGCATAGGCCACGGCAGCGGCTACGCGCACGTCATAGATCAGTTCTGGGGCGGCCCCCGCCGGCAGCATCAATACCACCAGCCGCACCGGCGAGTAGGGAAAATCGGCCATATTCGCGATGATCAGTCCAAAGCCAGAGAACAGCGCAGTAACATTGCTGGGCTCGACCCTCTCTTTGCAGATCAGGGTCAGAAAGGTGATCATCGTCATCAGCGCGATGAAACGCATCCGGTTCAGCGGTGGCGCGTCCCTGAACTCGATGAAGCTGGGAAAGGTCGAGTTGTACTCGGCAAAGGTCAGCACAAAACCGAGGATCGCCAGAAGGACGACGATCTCGGTCGATGTCGTGGCGGCGCTGGGCAAATAGAGCGCCGGAATCACGACGACAAGCGCCACCAAGATTCCGCGCAGAGCCGCGCCTGTGATGCGTGCAATCACTGTCCGATCCCTTCAAACTGGACAGGCCGATGCGTTGCCGAGCCTTTGTTCCAACTTGAGTCCACCCGGTTGGGCGGAGTGCCTCATTTTGGCCCCATTTGTGCCGTTATTCGGCCATTCACTCAAGTCACCGAGTCACGAGACCCCCGATTTAAGGCAAAAACATGGCTTAACTGGTGCCTTCTTGCATCAGAGATGGTGTAATTTTTTGGCAAGTTATCCGAGGTGACCACATTTTGTGGTTGTGCGATCCGCGATCACTAATGAGCGATGCAAAACTGGTTCTAGAACTGAAAACGGAGCTGTATCAACCGGATACAGCCCCGCGGTTAAGCGATCGAAAAGGGATCAGACCCAGGGACGCGACTGTGCCGCCTGCGCTTCGAACGCATCAATTGCCGTCGCCTTCTCCATGGTCAGACCGATATCGTCGAGGCCATTGAGCAGGCAGTGCTTTTTGAAGGCGTCGACTTCGAACGGGATCACCTCTCCATCCGAGGTGGTGATCTCTTGCGCTTCCAGGTCCACGGTCATGCGGGCATTGGCGCCCTTCTCGGCATCCTTCATCAGCATATCGACCTGCTCCTGCGGCAGGACGATGGGCAGGATGCCGTTCTTGAAACAGTTGTTGAAGAAGATGTCGGCGAACGAAGTCGAGATCACGCATTTGATGCCGAAATCCTTGATCGCCCAAGGGGCATGTTCACGCGACGAACCGCAGCCGAAATTGTCGCCGGCGACGAGGATCTCGGCGTCGCGGTATTGAGGCTTGTTCAGCACGAAATCGGGGTTCTCGGACCCGTCGGCATTATAGCGCATCTCGTCGAACAGGTTCACGCCGAGGCCAGACCGCTTGATGGTCTTGAGAAACACCTTGGGGATGATCATGTCGGTGTCGATGTTGATAAGCGGCATCGGCGCGGCGATGCCCTGAAGTTTTTCGAACTTGTCCATATCCAGTCTCCTGGTTCGAGCCCGGGTTTGATGCGGGCGCTATATCTTTGATTGAGGATCGGGTCTGCGCGTGTGCGCAGCCCGATCCAGTTTCAAAGAGTCACAGGCTTGGACGGACAGTCCTCGGTCCTGTGACCCCGGTTACGCGTGTTTCCCCGCGCCGCGCACGAAGAGCGCGGCGAAGATCAGGCCGAAGCCGTTGAAGAGCATCTCGATACCCATCAGGATACCAAGGAGGCTGAGCGCCAGACCGACCCCCGCATTCGCCATGACATAGGCGGCAAGGCCCAGCGACAGGATGCCGGAAATGAGTGTCGGCAAGAACAGGCCGGTGCCGCGCATCTGGAACGACAAGATGATCCGGGCGATGCCACCAGCGGCAAACAGGATCATCACAACCGAGGCCAGCGTCAGCGTGCCTTCGAGCGGGTTCGACAGGAACGACCAGCCGAGGAACACCATGATGATACCCATGATGATCGACAGGATCTTGTTGCCCGCCCCTTCGACGGTGAACCCGCCCACGACCTGAAGCCCGCCACCGATCATCAGCATGATCCCGGTCAGGGTGGTGATTGCCACCGAAGCCATCACCGGCGCGCCCAGGATGATAATCCCGAACACGACCGACAACAGGCCCAGCAACATCAGTTTCAGCCAGTCACTCATTTCATTCTCTCCCTAGAAATGAAGTATGAGCGAAGCCTACATCATTTCCCGCACATCCGTCAGCTTTCCCGTGATTGCCGCAGCGGCGGCCATCGCGGGGCTGAGCAGGTGGGTGCGTCCGCCCCGGCCCTGACGACCCTCGAAGTTGCGGTTCGAGGTCGCGGCGCAACGCTCGCCCGGTGCTAGCTGGTCGGGGTTCATCGCCAGGCACATCGAACAACCCGCAAGGCGCCATTCGAAACCGGCCTCCTTGAAGATGTCGGCGATACCTTCTTGCTCGGCCTGGGCGCGGACAAGGCCCGAGCCGGGTACGACCATGGCGCGGATACCGTCCTTGATCTTCTTGCCTTTCAGGATCGCGGCAGCAGCGCGCAGATCCTCGATCCGGCCATTGGTGCAGGATCCGATAAAGACGGTGTCGATCTCGATATCCGACAGTTTCTGGCCGGGGGTCAGACCCATGTATTCGATCGAGCGGCGCGCGGCCTCGACCTTGCCGCCTTTGAAATCCTCGGGGTTGGGGACGGTCGCGGTGATCGGCAGCACGTCCTCGGGCGAAGTGCCCCAGGTCACGACGGGCGCGATATCCTCGCCCTTGATCGTCACCACCTTGTCCCAATGGGCGTCGTCATCGGAATAGAGTGTCTTCCACCAGGCAAGCGCGGCTTCCCACTGGGCACCCTTGGGCGCGTGCGGGCGGCCCTGGACGTAATCGAACGTCTTCTGGTCGGGCGCGATCAGGCCAGCGCGGGCGCCGCCTTCGATGGCCATGTTGCAGACGGTCATGCGGCCTTCCATCGAGAGATCGCGGATCGCTTCGCCGCAATATTCGATGACATAGCCGGTGCCACCGGCAGTGCCGGTCTTGCCGATCACGGCCAGCGTGATGTCCTTGGCGGTGACGCCCGGGTTCAGCTTCCCGGTGATCTCCACCTTCATGTTCTTGGATTTCTTCTGGATCAGCGTCTGGGTGGCCAGAACATGCTCGACCTCGGAGGTGCCTATGCCGTGCGCCAGCGCGCCGAATGCGCCGTGGGTGGCGGTGTGGCTGTCGCCGCAAACGACGGTCATGCCCGGCAGGGTCCAGCCCTGTTCCGGACCGACGATATGCACGATGCCCTGACGGATGTCCGAGACCGGGTAATAGTGGATGCCGAAATCACGCGCGTTCTTGTCGAGCGCCTGCACCTGGATGCGGCTTTCCTCGGTCATTTGCGCGGGGTCTTCGCGACCCTCGGTGGTGGGCACGTTGTGATCGGGCACCGCGATGGTCTTCTCCGGGGCGCGCACCTTGCGGCCCGCCATGCGCAGACCTTCGAAGGCCTGCGGGCTGGTCACCTCGTGCACGAGGTGGCGGTCGATATAGAGAAGGCAGGTGCCGTCCTCGGCCTCGTGGGCCAAATGGGCATCCCAGATCTTGTCATAGAGTGTCTTGGGGGACATGTGTCCTCTCCCGTTTTAGAGAAATGGCTGTAAAGACGTGGCTGCACCCGGCCTATAGGCGGGCGAGGACCGAACGGGTCGCGCCAAAGAACCGCTCGCGCAGGCGGGCGCGGTCTTGCAGGTCCATGGTTGGGGCGTCGTGGGGTGTCATGCTGTCCAGATACATGGCCGCCCCGAGTCTCGCAAGGTCTTGCGTTTCCCGCGACAAGCCTGCCAAGCTGGCGGCGGAGCCTATATATGAACGAAGACATTCTCCCGGCCACGCTGGACGAACTGATCGCGACCCTGCTGACCGAGGGGCACAGGCTGGTTGGTCTTTTCCTGACGCCCGGCTGGCGCCAGTATCAGTTGCTGATCATCGCGCTGCTGATCGGCGCAGCGCTGCTGCTTTCGCTGCTGACGCGCACCCACTGGGATGCCTGGGCCCGCTCGCGCGAGGGCTGGCCGAAGTGGCGGCTCAGAACGCTGGTGCTGCTGATGCGGCGGCTGTCGCTGCTTTATTTCGTGGCTTTGAGCTGGCTGACCTATTTGGTCATGCAACAGATGACCTGGCCTTCGCGCAGCTATGTGATCGGGGTGGTGGCGACTCTGGCCACGGCGCTGCTGGTGATCGCGCTGGTGGCGCGGGCGGTGCGCAATCGCACCATCCGGCTGGTGTTCCGCTGGTCGATGTGGGTCTATGCCACGCTGGTGGCACTGAACCTGACCGACGATGTAGCCCGCTTCCTCGATGGCATATCGATCGAGATCGGAGCGCTGCATATCTCGGTACTGGGAGTGATGAAGGCGGTGCTGCTGGTCGGCGCGTTGCTGGTACTGGTGCGGCTGGCGTCGCAGGGGGCGTCTAATGCGCTGGCCCGCAACGACGATATCTCGCCCTCGATGCAGGTGCTGTTGGCCAAGGCGGTGCAGGTGCTGCTGTATGGCTGGGTCTTTATCGTGGCGATCCGCACGTTGGGGTTCGACCTGACCGGGCTGGCCTTTCTGTCCGGTGCGATCGGTGTCGGCATCGGCTTTGGCCTGCAAAAGGTAGTGTCAAACCTAATCTCGGGCATCATCATCCTGATGGACCGCTCGATCAAACCGGGGGACGTGATCTCGCTGGGCGAGACCTTTGGCTGGATCAACGCGTTGGGCGCGCGCTATGTCTCGGTGGTCACGCGGGACGGGCGCGAATACCTGATCCCGAACGAGGATCTGATCACCAGCCAGGTGGTGAACTGGTCGCATTCGGACCAGTATGTCCGGCTCGACCTGAATTTTGGTACCAGCTATGGCGACGACCCGCACAAGGTGCGCGCGGTCGCCATTGCCGCCGCGCGGTCCGTCGGGCGGGTCCTGGCCGGAAGCGGGCGCGACCCGGTCTGCCATATCGTTGGGTTCGGCGACAGCAGCGTCGACTACGTTCTGCGCTTCTGGATCACCGATCCGACCGCCGGCCTGACCAATATTCGCGGCAATGTCTTCCTGGCGCTCTGGGATGCGTTCCAGGCCGAGGGCATTTCGATTCCCTTCCCACAACGCGAGGTGCGAATGCTGGAGGATGCGGTCGGGCCTGCCCTGGCAGCCGGACAGGGTGGTGCCGATTGACCCCAGTACCATGCATACCGTATGGCGGTTCATTGAAAAGTCACAGATGGGTTGCTAAATTCTACCTGACCCAGCGCCGGGGATCGGTCGGCGCGCCCTATAGGAGGACGATGTCCTGTTACCTCATACAGAGGCGGCCATGCCCGCCCATGCAGGCGCCGCGATGATGGCCCAAGGCAGTTACACCAGCGAACAGCTGCTGGAGCGTATTCTCACATCCCTCAACGATGACAAGGCCGAGGACCTCGTGCAGATCGATCTGCGGGGCAAGACCTCGATGGGCGATTACATGGTCATCGCCTCGGGCCGGTCGACCCGTCAGGTTTCGGCCATGGCCGAGAAGCTGGTGCAGCGTCTGAAGGAAGATTTCGGCCTCAACTCCAAGATCGAGGGCAAGGATGCCGGCGACTGGGTGCTGATCGATACCGGCGATGTGATCGTGCATATCTTCCGCCCGGAAGTGCGCGAATTCTATCAGCTGGAAAAGATGTGGGTGCCGCAGGGCGCCAAGACATCGGCCAACTAAAGGCGTCTGATCGGCCCCGTTTTCGGGGCCGCTGGGCGAATGACCCATGCGCGTCAGCATCCTTGCGGTCGGCCGTTTGCGGGCCGGACCGGAAAAATCCCTGATCGACGACTACCTGTCCCGGTTCGACAGAACCGGTCGCGCGCTGGGTCTGGGACCCGCGCGGGTGGTCGAGGTCGAAGATAAGAAGAATGCCGGCATGGGCGCCGAGGCGGCGCTGTTGCGCAAGGCGCTGCCGGCGGGTGCGGTTCTGTGTACCCTGGACGAGCGTGGCAAACAGCTCTCTTCGCCCGATTTCGCTGACAGGCTGGCCAACTGGCGCGACACGGGCCGTCAGGATCTGGCGCTGGTGATCGGCGGCGCCGATGGGATCGACCCCAGCCTGCGGGCCGAGGCGGATTTCTCGATTTCTTTCGGCGCGATGGTCTGGCCGCATATGCTGGTTCGGGTGATGCTGGCCGAACAGCTTTACCGAGCCGCGACCATCCTGGTCGGCAGCCCCTATCATCGGGTGTGAGCTATGGCAGAGCTGTTGATCGTCTATCACTCGCGCACCGGCGGCAGCCGCCAGATGGCCGAAGCCTGCGCCGCAGGCGCGCAGGGCGAGTTGGCCACAACGCTGCTGACAGCCCAGGCGGCAGGCCCTGAGGACCTGCTGCGCGCCAGTGGTTACGTGTTCTGCTGCCCCGAGAACCTGGCGGCGATCTCGGGCGCGATGAAGGAATTCCTTGACCGCTGTTACTACCCCGTTCTGGGCCGGATCGAGGGGCGCGCCTATGCGCAGATGATCTGCGCCGGATCGGACGGGCAGAACGCCGCCCGGCAGGTGGCGCGCATCGCCACCGGCTGGCGCCTGAAAGAGGTACAGCCGCCGCTGATCCTGTGCACCCATGCGCAGACGCCCGAGGCTATCCTGGCGCCCAAGCACATTCCCGAAACAGAACTTAACCAATGCCGCGAGCTGGGTCAGGCGATGGGCGCAGGCCTGGCGATGGGCATGTTCTGATCGAAACGAAAACCCCGCCGACCATGGCAGGTCGACGGGGTGAGTAGGACCACCGGGCCCTCAGTTTGTCAGGCGTGTTACTGAACCAGCTGGCTGGCCGAGACCACATCCAGGCCCAGCGCCTCGCCGACCGCCGCATAGGTCAGCTTGCCGGCATGTACGTTCAGGCCGTTCAGCAGGTGCACGTCATCGGCGCATGCCTGTTTCCAGCCCTTGTCGGCCAAGGCCAGCATGAACGGCATGGTGGCGTTGCCCAGCGCGATGGTCGAGGTGCGCGCAACCGCGCCCGGCATGTTGGCCACGCAGTAATGCATGATGCCGTCGACTTCATAGATCGGGTCCTGATGGGTGGTCGCCTTCGAGGTTTCGAAACAGCCGCCCTGGTCGATCGCAACGTCAACCAGCGCCGCGCCCGGCTTCAGTTCGCTCAGCTGAGCACGGCTGATCAGCTTGGGCGCGGCAGCACCCGGGATCAGCACGGCGCCGATGATCATGTCGGCCTGACGGGCCAGTTCGATCGTGTTGCCTGCGCTGGCAAAGCTGTTCTTGAAGGTGCCGCCAAAGACGTCGTCGAGGTAACGCAAGCGCGGGATCGAGCGGTCGAGCACGGTCACATCCGCGCCCATGCCAGCGGCGATCTTTGCCGCGTGAGTGCCGACGACGCCGCCACCGATCACCAGAACCTTGGCCGGGCCCACACCGGGAACGCCGCCCATCAGAACGCCGCGACCGCCATTGGCCTTTTGCAGGGTCCAGGCGCCAACCTGCGGTGCCAAACGACCGGCAACCTCGGACATCGGTGCCAAGAGCGGCAGGCCGCCGTTGCGGTCAGTCACAGTCTCATACGCGATGCAGGTCGCGCCCGAGGCCAGCAGGTCATGGGTCTGATCCGGATCGGGTGCTAGGTGCAGATAGGTGAACAGCAGCTGGCCCTCGCGCAGCATCTTGCGCTCGATGGCCTGCGGCTCCTTGACCTTGACGATCATGTCGGCGGTGGCGAATACCTCTTCCGCGGTGTCGACGATCCGTGCGCCGGCATCGACATAGGCGGCGTTGTCGAACCCGGCACCGGCACCGGCATTGGTTTCGATGATGACCTCATGCCCGTGCGAGACGGCCTCGCGCGCTGCATTCGGGGTCATGCCGACACGGAACTCCTGAGGTTTGATTTCCTTGGGGCATCCGATTTTCATTTCTGCGTCCTCCGTTCGCAATCTGCCCAATTATGTGGCAGAGACGGGAAACAATTTCTGTGAAAGTCCACTCGCCTTTCGGAGATTTTTCAGGATAATATTCGAAGCTTGAGCCAGATGTTGCAAAGGATGTGCGCCGATGAGCCTCGACGCGACGGATCGCAAGATTCTCACCGCCCTTCAGGCAAAGGGCCGGATGTCCAATGCGGAACTGTCCGACAAGGCCAACCTGTCGCCATCGGCCTGTCACCGGCGGGTCCAGCGGCTGGAATCCGAGGGCTATATCCGCAACTACGTGGCCCTGCTGGATGCCCGCAAGATGGGCCTGCCCACCACGGTTTTCGTCGAGATCACCCTTCAAGGTCAGGCCGACGAGGTGCTGGACGCCTTTGAGAAGGCAGTGGCCCGCATTCCCGATGTGCTTGAATGCCACCTGATGGCGGGGACGGCGGATTACATCTTGAAAGTGGTGGCCGAAAACACCGAGGATTTCGCCCGCATCCACCGCCAGCACCTGTCCCGCCTGCCCGGGGTGGCGCAGATGCAAAGCTCGTTCGCACTTCGTACCGTGTTCAAGACAACGGCGCTACCGGTCTGAGCATTGCAGCACCCTTGCATCCGCAAGGAGCAGGCGCATACTTGCACCAGCAGTGGCCGGTTTTTGATTTCCCGCAACGAAATTGCCATCTGTCTGTGACATCCAAGGGTCATACGCGCCCAGCAAGGGCAGACGGATCAACTGTATTGAAAGGAGCGCATTTTGACCCATGAATCCGACGACCCCAGCTTGGATTGGCTCGAGGCCGAATTGGAGGATTCGCTGGACGAGGATTTCGAGATCGAATTCAGCGAGCCGATGCTGTCGATGGAAATCCGCCGGATCTACAAGGATCAGCGCCCCGACCTGCTTGACCGGCAGGTCTATTTTCGCAACCTGCTGCGGCTTCAGGCCGAACTGATAAAGTTGCAGGATTGGGTCCAGCACACGAATGCCAAGGTGCTGATCATCATGGAAGGCCGCGACGCGGCCGGCAAGGGCGGGGTGATCAAGCGGATTACCCAGCGGCTGAACCCCCGTGTTGCACGGGTGGTCGCCCTGCCCGCCCCGTCGCGCCGGGAGCAAAGCCAGTGGTATTTCCAGCGCTACGTACCCTATCTGCCCTCGGGCGGGGAAATGGTTCTGTTTGACCGGTCCTGGTACAACCGTGCCGGGGTTGAGCGGGTGATGGGCTTTGCCACCGAGGATCAGGTGGAGCAGTTCTTTCAGGACGTTCCCGAATTCGAGCGCATGCTGGTGCGGTCCGGGATCATCCTGCTGAAATACTGGTTCTCGATCACCGACGAGGAACAGCAACTGCGATTCCTCATGCGGGTGCATGACCCGATGAAACAGTGGAAACTGTCGCCCATGGACCTGGAGAGCCGGATCCGCTGGGAACAGTACACCAAGGCAAAAGAAGAGATGTTCGCGCGCACCAACATCCCCGAGGCGCCTTGGTACATTGTCGAGGGTAACGACAAGAAGCGCGAGCGGCTGAACTGTATCGAGCATCTGTTGTCCAAGATCCCCTACGAGGACATCCCGCACGAAAAGGTCACGCTGCCCGACCGCCGTTACAATCCCGACTACGAGCGCCAGGTGCTGCCGGACGAGCTTTACGTTCCAAAGGTCTATTGACCCAGAGCGTTTCATTGCCTCGAATGTCCTTGTCGTCGCGCGCCATCGCGACAGGCAGATCGGAGCGATCAAACCGGGAGAACGAGCAAGTTTCAGGCAAGCGCAGTGGCCACCGTTGGATTGGCATTTGGGGCATTTGTGACGCCGGCATTTGCAGCGCCGGCACAAGAGGCAGCGGACCGGACATTCGAACAGATTGCAGCCGGTGTGACCCGAGCTGGGCTTGAACCGGTTGTCGACATCGACCACGCCCGCCTCGCTGCCGAAGCGGGGGTCGAGATGCCGCCCTCTCGAGTCCATCTGTTCTCGGACGCCGCAGTCAACTCGGCCCTGTTGGCGCAGAAACTCAGCGCCGGGCTTGATCTGCCGTTCCGGGCGCTGACCTATGCCGAGGCGGACGCGGTGCAGGTGATCTATACATCCAAACGTCGGTATGGCGTTGGCGATTCCGAGGCGCTGGCCGCCTTTGATGCTGCGTTGGTCCCCGCGCTTGACGGGCCGGACGGGGTCGAGCCGGTGCCGACTGAAGGTCTGGCCTCCGGTTACGGCATTCTCACCCTGCAAAGCTCCCATGACGTACCCGAAACCGTTGCCCGCCTGCGCGCCATCGTCGCGGCGCAATCCGATACGGTCTGGTTCGGCGAGGTCGATTTCACCGCCGAGGCGACAGCGCTTGGCGTCAATCTGCCTCCCGCTGTGCTGCTGCTCTTTGGCGGACCGGCACCGGGTGGCGTAGCGATGGCCAAGTTCCCGTCGATCGGCGTCGACGCCTTTTGCCAGAAGCTCTTTGTTCATGCCGCGCCCGAAGGCGGTTCGGTGGTGCTGTTCAACAGTATCGTGGCGCTGGCCGAGCTGCACTACGGCGCGTCGGCGCCGCCGCATGCGATGCTGGACGAACGGTTGACCGCGACCTTTGCCAAGGCGCTGGAATAGGCCGGGCAGGGGGCGCTGCCCCCCGCGCCTGCGGCGCTCCCCCCGGAGTATTTCGAACCAGAAAGAAGCGGGATGCGGGACGCAGTTGACGAAGGCGCGGCGCGCAGGTCACTCTAACCGGCGGAGGAACCATGTCCGACGCACCCATCTATGAAATCGACCCGGGCGCCTTTTGGGCCGATCCCTATCCCGACTTGAAACGGATGCGGGCCGAGACACCCATCGCCTATGTGCCGCAACTGGGCGCGACGCTGATCACCCGACGCGACGACATATTCGAACAGGAGAAGCGGATCGAGGTATTCTCGTCCGACCAGCCGCAGGGACTGATGACCGTGCTGATGGGTCAGAACATGATGCGCAAGGATGGCGAGGCCCATATGGCCGAGCGCAAGGCGATCTTTCCCACCGTCTCGCCCAAGACGGTGAAACAGGTCTGGACCGCACAGTTCCGCGCCGCCACTGAACGGGTGCTCGACGATCTGGCGCCGCGCGGCGCCTGCGATCTTGTGCGCGACTATGCCATGCCGGTCTCGGCCGAGGCGCTCAAGGCGATCACCGGGCTGACCAACATGACCGCCGCCGAGATGGACCGGGTGAGTCAGGGCATGATCGACGGTTGCGCCAATTACGCGGGCGATCCAGCGGTCGAGGCGCGCTGTCATGACTGCACCGCCTCGATCGACGCTCATATCGACGCGATGATCCCGGTTCTGGATGCCAGACCCGACCATTCGCTGCTCTCGGTTCAGCGCCGCGCGGGTCTAAGCGATGCGCAGACCCGCGCCAATATCAAGCTGGCCATATCCGGCGGCCAGAACGAGCCGCGCGATGCCATTGCCGGCACCGCCTGGGCAGTGCTCAGCCACCCGGATGCGCTGGCGCGGCTGCGGTCGGGCGCGGTGCCCTGGCTGCGCGCGTTCGAGGAATATGCCCGCTGGATCTCGCCCATCGGCATGTCGCCGCGCCGGGTGGCGCAGCGCGCCACGGTGAAGGGCGTCACACTGGAGCCCGAGGACCGGGTGTTTCTGATGTTCGGATCGGGCAATCGCGACGAAAGCGTTTTCACCAATCCGGACCGCTTCGATCTGGATCAGGATATCGCACCGGCGATCTCCTTCGGCGCTGGGCCACATTTCTGCGCCGGGGCCTGGGCATCAAAAGCGCTGATCGGAGAGGTGGCGCTGCCGCTCCTCTTCAAGCGGTTACCGGGCCTCGCACTGGATGGCGAGGCCCGGTTCGGCGGCTGGGCCTTCCGTGGTCCGATCACGGTGCCGGCCCGTTGGGAGCCGGCACCGCGGGAGGATTGATCAGAACAGGAAGTCCTGCGCGTCCAGCATGTCCATCTGGACACCGCACAAGGTCAGGCTGTTACCCGCCGCATCGGTGATCACCGCCTCACCATCCACCTCGGTCAGGTGGTTGGCCTTGAGGTCATCGAAATCGACGATGTCATCGGCCTTGACCAGATCGATCTGATCGGCTTGCCCCCTTGCACCGAAATCGCGTGCAACATCCTTGCCGATCGAGAAGCGGAAGGTATCCGCCCCTGCGCCGCCCAGCATCAGGTCGTCGCCATCGCCGCCATCGATCACGTCCTTGCCGCGGCCACCGGCTATGAAGTCATCTCCCTTGCCACCGGCGAGCATGTCCTTGCCCCGGCCGCCAAAGAGCATGTCATCGCCGTCACCTCCAGCAAGCTTGTCCTTGCCTTGGCCACCGATCAGGATGTCGTCGCCTGCATCACCCCAGAAGATGTCCATGCCGCGACCACCGATCATGATATCGTTGCCGCCATTACCACGGGCATGTCCACCGGCCTTGTCGGCAATGATCAGATCCGGCCCATCGCCCCCGTCGCAAACGTTTTCGGGTTCCGGCGTCGGCTCGGGTTCAGGCGTCGGTTCGGGTTCGGGTGTCGGCGTCGGTTCGGGCTCGGGCGTCGGCTCGGGCTCGGGTGTCGGCTCGGGCTCGGGCGTCGGCTCGGGCTCGGGCGTCGGCTCGGGCTCGGGCGTCGGCTCGGGCTCGGGCGTCGGCGCACCTGTATCCAGTTCCACCTCGGCGTCGGTGCGCGCAAAGTTCTGGGTCACCATGACGGCGTCATAGCCTTCGAAGTTGCCGCGTTCGATCCCGATCCCCACCAGGGTCACATCGGGGTTGAGGATGTTGGCCCGGTGGCCGGGACTGTTCATCAGCGTTTCATGCAGGTTCTGCACATCGTCCGACAGGCCCGGCGCACCGCGTTCGCTCTGCCAGGCGATATTCTCGGCCCAGATCGAATTGCCCTCGAACTTGAACCCCGTCTTTTCGATACGATCCCCGGGCGAGCTGCCATTGATGCCGGTATGCGAGAATACATCACGGTCCAGCATCCACTGGCTGTGATCTTCGGAAGCGTCGTTAAGCTTGAGTTCGAGCTGGACGGGGTTCAATCCCCGCGATGTCCGCTCGTCATTGATAAGTTCCAGCATTTCTCTTTCGAGAGTACTTGCCTGTGACATGGTCAAAAGTCCTGTTGCTGTGTTGAGTGGCTACGTCTTGGAGCAGGCGCGCGCGGCGGCATAGACGGACAGCTGCAAAGGGGGATTCGCGGCGCCGCCTTGCCAGAGGATGCCGATCCGCTGCGCGGGAAGGCGCACGGCCAACACCCCGTATCCGGACCCGGCGGAGCGTCGCGCGCGCATGGCCCTGTGTTCGGCAGAAAACCGGCTCCGGCGGCCAGGACAGGGCCGGTTCGCGACCCTCCTGTCGCCCCGCGACAAGACCGGCGATTCGATCTGGGGCGTTATGCCGGTAGCCTCAGGAGACATGCACAATGACCGCGGCCGATCCGAATCTCTCCGCGGGGGCGGACCAGCCCGAGGGCGCAACCACGCTGAGAGGTATCCTGTTCCTGCTGCTCGCCACCACGATCTTTCCGATCCAGGACGTGATCATCAAAAGCCTCAGCAGCGATTTTGCAGTGCATCAGATCGTGTTCTGGCGCTCGGTCTTTGCCCTGCCGGTCGCACTTGCCATGGCCCGCTACGAAGGTTCGCTCTGGCCGCTCAAGATCGGTTCATGGCCGTTGCAACTGACCCGTGCAGTGGCGGCGTTTTCCTCCTATCTCGTCTATTACATGGCGCTGGCCGCCATCGGTCTGGCCGAGACCGCCGCCATCACCTTCTCCACCCCCATCTTTGTCACCCTGCTGGCGGCGCTGTTTTTGGGCGAGCGGATCGGCATCTGGCGCTGGCTGGCGGTGCTTCTCGGCATGGCCGGGGTGCTGGTGATCGTGCAACCGGGGGCGGCGGTATTCGAACCGGCGGCCCTGCTGGCGCTGGCGGCGGCGTTGTTCTATGCCGTCTCGATCATCGCCACCCGGCGTCTGGGCAACCGCACCAATGGCGGCACCATGACGCTGATGACACTGTTGGTCTATATCTTCGGCGGCACCGTGCTGGGGCTGGTGTTCTCGGGGTTGGAAACGGCCTCGCCGCACCCCAGCCTTGCGTTTCTCTACCGCGACTGGATCGCGCCCGCGCCGATGGACTGGCTGGCGCTGGCAGCGCTGGGGGTAACCTCGGGCATCGGCTTCTTCGCGCTCAGCCAGGCGTATCGCATGGCCGAGGCCAGCGTCGTCACCCCGTTCGAATACACCTATCTGCCCTGGGCGGTGCTATGGGGCTATGTGGTGTTCGGGGTGCTGCCGGTGATGTCCACCTGGATCGGGCTCTCGCTGATCGTTGGCTCAGGACTTCTGATCCTGTTCCGCGAGACGATGCGCGGTCGCCGCATCGTCCGCCGGCGCGGCCTCGGCGTCATGCGTCAGCGATAGTCGCCCCGCGCGCGGTCAGCCACCATGTCTCCAGCGTTCCGATCCCCTTGATCTCGACCGCCCCGCGCGGCTCGAAGTCATAGGCGTCCTGCAACGCCGCGCGGGCGGCGGCGGTGACCTGGATGCGGCCCGCCGCGCCGTGGCTTTCCATCCGGCTGGCGGTGTTCACGGTGTCGCCCCAGACATCGTAGAACAGTTTCTGGTGGCCGATGACGCCCGCGACCACGGGGCCTGCGTGCAGGCCGATGCGGATGTCGATGGGGTCGTTCAGTTCGGCGGAGAGATCGCGCAGGGCATCCAGCATGTCGAAGGCCATCTCGGCGACGCGGTGCACGGGGCGGTCGACGGGCTGAGGCAGACCGGCGGCGACCATATAGGCATCGCCGATGGTCTTGATCTTTTCCAGCCCGTGTTTCGCGGCCAGTTGGTCGAAGGTCGAGAAGATACGGTTGAGAAAGCTCACCAGTTCCTCGGGCGTCATCCGGGCTGAACGCGGGGTAAAATCGACGATATCGGCAAACAGGATCGCGGTGTGGTCGAGACTGTCGGCGATGGTGTGGTCGGGGGCGTCCTTGAGCCGCGCCGCGATCTCGGTGGGGAGCAGGTTGTAGAGCAGGGCTTCGGAGCGGGCGTGCTCGGCTTCGAGGGCGTCTTCGGCGCGTTCGGCGCGCTGAAACGCGACATATCCGAACGCCAGAATGAGCAGGCCCACCCAAATGACTGAAGTTGACATCAGCAGCGCCTGCAGTATCGGCTGCTGTGCCGCTTGTAGAGCCGGTGTGCCGAAACAAAACACACTGAACAGGATGGTTACGATCCCGGTCAATGTTGTCGAGACAAGATGGATCGGTTTGCTGGGTCCCAGAACCGCAAGCCAGATTGCAGGTATCAGCAGAAGGTAGAGATAAAGCCCTGTTTCAGTCCCGACTAGGTAAGTCTGGAACGAAAAGGCGGCGCAGGAAAACAATGTACTGAGCGCAATTGTTGCATTTGGGTAGCGATCGAAGGCAAACGGCAGAATGAAGAACTGCACTCCCAAGGCGACCGCTACCGCACAAGTTGGCCATAGTTCCGCATCATAAAGGAAAAAGCCGCCAGAATAGAGAACCGACGTGAGAACCGACAAAGCCATTATCACATTGCCCGTGAATAGCCGTCGCTGATCACGCTTTGTTTTTCCTTCAACCCCATACTCAAGATACCACGCCAGCCAGCGTGGCAATCGGGATGTGAACTCGGGCTGAACCTCCGCCAAATCCGGCGCCTCCTTGATCGAATGCGCCCAGCCTAGCCCAATCTCGCGCGGCGAGTCAGGTCCTTTGCGCCAGCGGCGACGCAGCAAGAGCGGGTGAAATGCGAAGCCGGGGCCCGTACAAAACGGTCAAATCCCAAAAAACGACAAACCCCCGAGGCCGGGCCACGGGGGTCGTCAAATAGTGTCATCCAAAGCCGGACGAGAGCGAATGCCTTAGAGCATGCCTTCGCGCTGTGCTTTCTTGCGTGCCAGTTTACGGGCACGACGGATCGCTTCAGCTTTCTCGCGCGCTTTTTTCTCGGACGGCTTCTCGAAATGTTGCTTGAGCTTCATCTCGCGGAAGACACCCTCACGCTGCAGCTTTTTCTTCAGGGCACGAAGCGCCTGATCGACGTTGTTGTCGCGAACACTAACCTGCATGTGGTTTTCACCACCTTTCTAAGTTGAGTTGCAAGGATTTGCAGGAGCCCGCCGTATAGCAAAGCGGGACCAAGTTGTCTAGATAGGGATCAGAACAAGGAGATCGCCCATGTCCCTGACCTATGAAGAGGCCCGCAATCGCCTGCTGGATGCGGCGCTGGCCCATGTCGCCTTTGACGGCTGGACCGAGCAAACCTTTGGTGCGGCGGTCGCCGATGCCGGGCTGGACATGGATTTCGCCCGCGCCATCTGCCCGCGTGGGGCGGTCGATCTGGCGCTGGCCTATCATGCGCGGGGCGATGCGGCGATGCTGGAGCGGTTGGCCTCCGAAGATCTTTCGGACCTCCGATTCCGCGACCGGATTGCGGCGGCGGTGCGATTCCGGCTTGAGGCGGTCGAGGACAAAGAAGCGGTGCGCCGTGGTGTGACCCTCTTTGCCCTGCCCGCCCATGCGGGCGAAGGGGCAAAGGCGATCTGGCAGACCTGCGATGCGATCTGGACCGCCTTGGGCGATACCTCGGACGACGTGAACTGGTATACCAAGCGGGCGACGCTCTCTGCCGTGTATTCCGCGACAGTGCTCTATTGGCTGGGGGACGAGACCCCCGGGCATGAGGCAACTTGGGAATTCCTCGACCGGCGGATCGACAACGTGATGCAGTTCGAGAAATTCAAGGCGGATGTGCAGAAGAACCCGCTGCTGAAGCCGTTTCTGGCCGGTCCTAACTGGCTTGCCGCCCAGATGAGGGCGCCTCGGGGTAAGGATGATCTGCCCGGTTCGCTGCATCCACGGCACTGATATCGCTCCGGGCGCAAGCGAGCCCGATCGGACGATGGGTTGGCGTCCCGAGATAGCCTATCGCGACAGCAGTACCGCCTCGACCCGGCGGTTGGCCTCGCGGCCCTCGGGCGTGAGGTTGCTGGCAATCGGGGCGAGATAGCCCACCCCGTCAGCGGCAAGCTGTTCGGCAGGGATGCCATATTCCTCAATGAGTCGCGCGCGCACTGCCACAGCACGTTTTCGGCTCAACTCGATATTGGGCTCCAACCCGCCGACCGTATCGGTGTGCCCGACCAGAACCAACCGCAGATCACCGTTCCGCAGAAGCAACTGTGCCAATTCGGCCAGCGTATCGAAAGGTCCGGCGCCCAGCGCATCCGACCCGGTGGCAAAGTCGAGCCCCGACAGGATCACCCTGCCCCGAGTCTGCAACCGCCCGGCAAGGTCGAGCGGAACCGCCGCCGCAGCGGGTTTCTCGACCGTGACCGGATCGGTCGCCACCGACCCGGCAGGAAACACCTGGATCAGTTGTACATAGGCATCGGGCGGGTTGCGGCTTACCAAAAGGCTCAGCGCCTCGTCCCCGCGCATCGCAGACAGGAACCGATAGTCACGCACCGCCACATACATGTCAGGGCTGGGCACCACCTCGGTCGCAAAGCGGAAATCGAAGCCGCCGCAGTTCTCGGCGGGGCAATCAAGGAGGATCTCGTACCCAGCCTCAAGGATCTGGTCACGCAGTGGGGCAAAAACCTGCAAGGTAGTCTTGGAGCCGATGCTGATCCGCCAGGTGCGTTTTTCGATCCGCCCCTCGAGCTGGACCGAAGGCACCCCCTCGGCCCCGTTTACACCCGTCGGCAGGGCATAGCTGTCAAGCGCGCGAATACGCTCGGTCAGTTGCCGGCTGCCTTGCGGCAGGGTCAGGCTCAACTCCTGCGCCAGCGCGGGCGTTGCCGCCAACGCGGCGCAGAGGGCAAGCCTGAAGATCATCGGAATTGCGAATGATACTCGTCGTTGGGCACCATCGCCGTGGCGCTGGCGACGCGGTTCGACATGTTGTAGAACCCGGCAACATTGGCGATGTCCCAGATGTCGCGGTCGGTGAAGCCGACATCGCGCAGGGCCTGACGATGCGATTCCTCGATCTCGGCGCTGGCAGTCGTCATTTTGGCAGCGAAATCCAGCATCGCGCGCTGACGCGCATCCAGCGGCGCTACGCGATAGTTCATTACAAGCATTTCACCCAGTTTCGGATCACCCGACAATTGCCGCACGGCAGCACCATGCGCGACCAGGCAATAGAAACACTTGTTGATCGACGAGACCACGACCGCGATCATCTCGCGTTCCAGCTTGGACAGGCCGCTGGGTGCCAGCATCAGGTCATTGTACATCGCGGTAAAAGCGTTGAGCTTGGCAATGTCAAAGGCGTTCGCCTTGAGGACATTGGGCACCATGCCCAGCTTCTCGACACAGATATCGAAGTATTTCTGCGTTTCCGGCGGTAACGGGTCCACCATGGGCAGGTCCAGCGCGGTGGGGCGGGTCTGGTCGGTCATGCGGTTTCTTTCTCCTCCAGCAGGCGATAGTGATACTCTCCGACGATCTCCATGCCGAGAGAGCGGTAGAGCGCGTTGGCGCCTTCGTTCGCCTTGGTGCAGACCACGCTAAGAGTATGCGCGCCGTTGTCCATCGCCCAAAAGGCCGCGCCACGCATCGCCCATTGGCCCAGACCCTGCCGGCGCTGATGGGGTGGAATCTCCAGCGCATGCAGCATGGCGACCCCTTCATGGATGGCGACAAAGGCCACCCCGCCAGGCTTGTCCCGATGCCGCATCAGCAGGCCGGTTTTGGGCCCGGTGACCCGGTCCATCACCGCCAGCCGTCCGGGTCCGATGCCGCCCTCGGCCCACAACTCGCGCATGATGGCCAGCGGCTCCCACAGGGCAAAGACGGTCACACGCGGGATCGGGGTATCGGTCAGCTGGGTGACGGGACAGGCATAGATATTGACCGGATCGACGATGGAGTAGCCGCGTCCTGCCAGTGACGCATCCAGTGCCTCGTCACCGGGGCGCAGTTGGAAAAGCGGCGGTTGACCCATTTGCCGCATCGCGGCCTCGGCGGCATCGATCTGAACCTCGGAAACCGCACCCGAGGCAGAGGCGGCAGAGACCCGCTTGCCGCCGCCACGCCCCTCGCGCAGGGTCAGGGTGCCGTCTGTCCGGCTGTCGGCGGCGGGCCAAGTCGCATCGACCACCGCGAACCAGTCAGGCGTCATTGCGCGGTCTCCCGCGCAAGCCGGGTCACTGCCGCGTCGATCCGGGCACCATTCGTGCCCCGCACCACAACATTGGCACCGAACGCGCCGTTGATCTGGAACGGATAGCAGCCGATGGTCAGGTCGGGAAAATCCTCGGCAAGCTGCGTCAGGGTGGCGGCGATATCGCCCTCGCCCCGGTCGATGCGCAGGGTCTGCGACAACAACGGCTCACCGCCGGTCAGTGTCGGCAGGATACTGGCGACCATCGCCTGAAACACGCTGGGGACACCGGCCAAGACATGCACATTTCGAATGGTGAAACCGGGCGCCGTGCTGACCGGATTGTCGATCAACGTGGCACTATCAGGGATACGGGCCATGCGCAGGCGGGCCGCGTTCAACTCCAGCCCGGTCTTGGCATAATGCGCCTCGAGCAGGGCGCGCGCATCGGCGCGGATGTCGATATGGTCGCCAAAGGCGCGAGCGATGCAGTCGGCGGTGATGTCATCATGAGTGGGACCGATGCCGCCGCTGGTGAACACATGGTCGAACCCGTCGGACAGAGCCTTGACCGCCGCTTCGATGGCGGGGGCATCGTCGCTGACGACCCGCACCTCTTTCAGGTCGATCCCGTGCTTGGTCAGTTCCCCGGCCAGGTGATACATGTTGGCGTCGCGGGTGCGCCCCGACAGGATCTCGTCTCCGATGACCAGCATGGCGGCGGTTGGGTTTGGCATGGCGCCCTCTCTCTTGATCGACCCCTGCCGCAGGTATAGGCCCGGGATCATGCGCTTTCAAACAACTCTTGTCCCCGCCCGCCTGATCCGCCGCTATAAACGCTTTCTGGCCGACTGCCAGCTGGACGACGGGCGCGAGGTGACCGCCCATTGCGCCAATCCCGGGTCGATGATGGGGCTGGCCGAACCGGGTATGAAAATCTGGCTGGAGCCCAACGACGACCCCAAGAAGAAGCTGAAATTCGGCTGGCGTCTGGTCGATCACGAAAACGGGCATTTCACCGGAGTTGATACCTCGATTCCAAACCGCGCGCTAAAGGCGGCGTTGGAACGTCGTGCGATTCCGGCGCTTGCCGCCTATGAAACGGTCCGGCCCGAGGTTAAATACGGCCAGAACAGCCGCATCGACTTTCTGCTCAGCCAGCCGGGCCTGCCGGATGCCTATGTCGAAGTAAAAAGCGTGACACTCAGCCGACAGCCCGGCCTGGCCGAGTTTCCCGACAGCGTGACCGCACGCGGCGCCAAACATCTGGCGGAACTGGCCAGAATGGCAGAGCAAGGACACCGCGCGATCATGCTTTATCTGGTGCAACGAACCGATTGCGAAAGGTTCGCGCTGGCCACCGATATCGACCCGACCTATGCGCGTGCCTTTGATACGGCCCATGCGCGGGGTGTGGAAAAACTGATCCTTACCACCCATATCTCGCCCGAAGGGGTCGAAATCGCCGATATGCTTTGACATATTGCGACCCTGCGACCTCTGGCACTTTCTGCGCAAGCAGCGTAAACAAGGGTCCGCGCGCAACAAATGGAGCCCCGCACCGATGAAGGAACATCGTGGCCGCCTGACCAAGGATGGCATCCGCATCTACGAACCCGCGGACTTTGCCGGCATGCATGCCGCAGGGGCGGTTGCGGCGCGCATCCTGGACGATATCGCGGAACATGTCTTTCCGGGGCAGACCACCGGCGAGATCGACCGGATCATTACCGAGATGGTCGAGGCCGCCGGCGCGAAATCGGCAACCATCGGGTACAAGGGCTATCAGCACGCCAGCTGCATCTCTGTCAACCACGTGGTCTGCCACGGGATTCCCGGCGACAAGCGGTTAAACGATGGCGACATCCTGAACATCGACGTGACCGTGATCGTCGATGGCTGGTTCGGCGATACCAGCCGGATGTATGTGGCGGGCAAGCTGCCACGCAAGGCCGAGCGTTTGATCCAGGTGACCCATGACGCCCTGTTCAAAGGCATCGAGATGGTCAAGCCGGGCAACACGTTCGGCGATATCGGCCACGCGATCCAGGCCTATGTCGAGGCGCATCGCATGTCAGTGGTCCGCGATTTCTGTGGGCATGGACTGGGTCAGGTATTCCATGCGCCGCCCAACGTGCTGCACTATGGCCGCCCCGGCACCGGCGCGGTGTTGGAAGAGGGCATGTTCTTCACCATCGAACCGATGGTGAACCTGGGCCGTCCCGAGACCAAGACGCTGGCCGATGACTGGACTGCGGTCACTCGTGACAAGTCGCTTTCGGCACAGTTCGAGCATTCGGTGGGCGTGACGGCAGACGGGGTCGAGATCTTTACCCTTTCGCCGGTCGGCAAGTTCCATCCGACCTACGCCTGAACAGGGGGGAACCGGGGGCCAGCCCCCGGACCCCCGGAATATTTTTTAGCAAGAGGAAAGACAAGGCGCGAAACCGCTGGAAGGTTGCGCGCGAACGGACAGGTCAGAGTCCCAGCAGCGCCGGAACCTCGGCCATCTCGTGAAACACTTCGGCCCCGAGTTCGCGCAGCCGCGCGCCATCATCATGGGCGGCAAAACCAAGGCAGCGCATTCCGGCCCGAATGGCGGCGGTCACACCGCTGGTGCTGTCCTCGATCACCACGCAATCCCTTGCCTGCACCTGGAATTGTCTGGCAGCGGTCTGGAACAGACCCGGATCCGGCTTGGAAACACCTAGTTCATGCGCTGAAAACATGGCGTTGGGATGGAATCTCTCCCACAACCCGTTTTGGCCCAGAGTGATGCGCATCTTGTCTTCGCTGCCGTTAGAGGCCACGCAACACCTGATTCCAGCGGTATCCAACCTTTTCAGCAATTCCGGGATACCAGTCACCAGAGGCACTCCCTTTCGCAGACGTGCGTATTCCTCGGAATAGACCTGCTCAACCCAGTCGTCTGGCAGATCTGCACCCAGGCTGATCGCCTTTTCCCGTACCCCGATCATGGAACAGCCAACGAACAGTTCCATCGACTGTTCCGCAGTCAGCGGCAGCCCATGCCGCGTCAGGTTTTCCGCCATGATCCGGTTCGACGCTGGCTCGCTGTCTACCAGAACCCCGTCGCAATCGAATATCACCAGTTCTAGTCGCATGGAGTTCTCCGGGTTATTCGGTCGAGGCTTAACGCGGACGGAAGACAGAGGCAAACCAGCGGCAAGCGGCGGCATGCCGATCCTGTTTCACCCTGAAACATCCCTCCACATCAAGGAGATGTGGGTATCACCATATTTGCGCGCATCATGGAGGGTGAACCCCTCGGGCGCGGGCATGGCGGCGCTTTCCTCCCACACGATCAGGGCGTCATCGGCCACCCAGTCGCCTGCAAGCGCCGCCGCAAGGGCGCGCGCGCCCATCCCCTTGCCATAAGGCGGGTCGAGAAAGATCAGACCGCAGGGCGCGCCGGGATTAGGGCCAAGGCGCGTGGCATCGCGCCGGATCAACGTGGTGCGGTCGCGGCTGCCGGTCAGGGAGATATTCTTGGTGATCAGCCCCTGCGCCACCCGGCCGTCATCGACGAATGTGACATGCGCGGCCCCGCGCGACAGCGCCTCGAGCCCTAGAGCGCCGGTACCGGCAAAGAGGTCGAGCACCTGGGCGCCCTCGATCACATCCAGGTGGGTCAGCACGCTGAAAAGGCTTTCGCGGACGCGGTCGGTGGTGGGGCGCAGATGTGCGCCCGCATCGCCCTTGCCGACCGAGGCCAGCGCCCGGCCTCGGAATGCGCCCGCGATGATCCTCACGCCTTGAGCAGCGGTTTCAGGTCCGCCGCAGGCTCGGCCACGACGGCCGGATCGGCGGTCTTGCCGCTGTCGATCAGTCGCTTGCCGACCATATAGGCGCGCGGGTCATTCATGGCGTCGACCGCCACCAACTGGTCACCGGTGTAATACCAGAAAGACACGGTCTGCCCTTCGCCTGGACGTGTCACCACACGGCTATACCCGGTGTTCAGCCCGGCGATCTGCAATTTGACGTCATATTGGTCGGACCAGAACCAGGGTTGCGCCACATAATCCTTGCCCGCGCCCAGCATGTTCTGTGCCACGGTTTCGGCCTGGTCGATGGCGTTGGGCACGCTTTCCAGCCGGATGCGTCCGCCCTTGTAGGGGAACGAGGCGCAATCGCCC
Organism: Ruegeria sp. YKSF070; assembly: GCF_059612725.1. Taxonomy (NCBI): domain Bacteria; kingdom Pseudomonadati; phylum Pseudomonadota; class Alphaproteobacteria; order Rhodobacterales; family Roseobacteraceae; genus Ruegeria; species Ruegeria sp. YKSF070. The sequence goes on from NZ_JBXWRD010000032.1 coordinate 44,035, forward strand.
GCCGCCCAGATCGACGGGTCCGATGTGCGGCCCTGCGCATCGGTGCGGATGCCGTTTTCCAGCGCCAGACCCGCGGCCTCGGCCAGCGCGGTGGCGGGCGCGATGCCGACGCCGACCACCACGAAATCGACCGGCAATTCGCTTCCGTCCGTCAGCACCGCGCTGCTCACGCGGCCTTGCGCGCCGGTCAGTCGGGTCAGGCCCACACCCTCGCGGATATCGACCCCGTGGCCGGTATGAAGCGCGCGGAAGTAGGCGCTGGTCTCAGGCGCCGCGACCCGTTGCAGGATACGGTCGGCCATTTCGACCAGCGTCACCTTGACCCCGCGCTTGGCACAGACGGCAGCAGCCTCAAGCCCGATATACCCGCCCCCAACGATCAGCGCGCGGGCGCCTTCGGTCACCGCAGGGGCCATTGCGTCGATATCGGCCAGATCGCGCACCACATGCACGCCGGCCAGATCGCCCCCGATGGCGGCGGGCAGGCGGCGCGGTTCGGACCCGGTGGTCAGTGCGAGCTGGTCGTAAGAGATGACCTCATCCCCCAGCGAAACGGTCTTGGCCGCCGGGTCGATGGCGCTCACCCGCGCGTTCAGACGCAGGGTGATGTTCTGCTCGGCATAGAAACTCTCGGGCCTCAGGAACAGGCGCTCTTTCTCCATATCACCCAGCAGATAGGCCTTGCTGAGCGGTGGGCGCTGATAGGGCGGCACCGGTTCGGCGCCGATCAGGGTGATCTCGCCCTCAAACCCGTCCTTGCGCAGCCGCGCCACCAGAGACGCCCCGGCCTGTCCAGCACCGATCACAACGATATGGCTCATCTCTCTGCCTGCCCCGCTTTTTCCAATGGCCTTGTCATATCTGACAGCTATATGCCGGAGGGACGAGTTCCGCAAATCCAACAACGAGGTTCACAAGGATGATTTCAGTCGGAGATACGCTGCCGGACGCCACATTCATGGTCTTCAGTGACAAGGGCCCCGAGACGGTCGATCTTGGGTCCAAGCTGAAAGGCCGCAAGGTGGTGATGTTCGGCCTGCCGGGCGCCTTTACCCGTGGCTGTTCCATGACCCATCTGCCCAGCTTCATCCGCACCCGCCAGGCCTTGGCCGACAAGGGCGTGGACGAGGTGATCTGCGTCTCGGTGAACGACCCGTTCGTGATGACGGCCTGGGGCCAGCAAAGCGGCGCGGCCGAGGCCGGGATCACCATGCTGGCCGACCCGACCGCCGAGTTCACCAAGGCAATTGGGTTGGCGTTCAGCGCACCGGTGGTGGGCCTCTACGACCGCTGCCAGCGCTTTGCCCTGATGGCCGAGGATGGGGTGGTGAAGGTTCTGAACCTTGAGGAAGAGGCGGGCGCCTGCAAGCTGACCGTTGGCGAAGAACTGCTGGAGCAGATCTGACACCTCAGACGGTGCGGGCGCGAATGCGCCTGCGCTGCAAAACACCCGCGATCAGCGCCAGCGCGCTGATCGTCGCCAGCAGGCCACCGGCCCCCAGATAGAGCCCGTCAAAGCCGATGGAGGCGATGATCGGCAGGCTCAGGAAGGGCGACAGGACCTGGCCCAGGAAGATGGACGTGGTCAGCAGGCCACCAGCCGTGCCCCGGCGCCGCGCCGGGGCCACTGCGAGCATCACGGTCACAAATGCAGGCAGCACCCAGGCAAAGCCGATCCCGATGCACACCGCCCCGGCCAGCATCGCGGGCAGCCCCGCCTGGGCCCCGATGGCGACCATGCCCATCGCCATGGCGCCATATCCCAGCGCCCAGACCCCGGTCACGCCCAGCCGGGCGGCAAGTCGCCCGTAAACCAACGCGGCCAGCCCTCCGGCCAGGGTCAACAGACCCAGCACGGTGCCGGTCATCACCGCGCCGTCATGGCCCAGCGCATCCAGATAAAAGGGGATCTGCGTCGGCATAATGAAAAAGGTCATGTTGGTGATCATCTGGAACAGCAACAGGCCCATCAGGATCAGGCGCCACTGCGGGTGCCCGTCTGTCACCAACGTCTCTGCGCCCTGCCTCGCGGCCCGTGGGGCCGGGCGCGGCAAGGACCGCAATATGAAGGGGAGGACCAGCAAGGGCAGGGCATAGATGAGAAAGGGCAGCCGCGGCGACAGACCTGCAAGCAACCCGGCGGATGAGATGAAGGCAAAACCACCGAAATTGCGCGCCGAAGTCTGCAATCCGGTCAGCGCCGCCCGCGCCGCACCGCTGAAATAGTCGCCGATCAGTGCGGTCTGGGTGGTCATGATCGCGGCCACCGCAACCCCCAGGATCAGGCGGCTGGCAAGGATGCTCTCCAACCCCGGCAGCAGCAGACCGGCACTGCCCGCCAGCGTAAACAGCGCGATCCCCCAAAGCAGCAGACCACGCCGCCCGATGCGGTCCGAGAGGACACCGACCAGCGGCGCCACAAGCACCACCGCAAGCGAGGGTGCAGGTACCAAGAGCCGGGTGAGCAAAGCCACCTGCGGATGATCGGCGAATTCGCGCGCCAACCCGGGCAGGGCCGGGCTGATCGTGGCGTTTGCCATGATGGTCAGCGTTGCCGCCAGCAGCAGGGCCTGCGCACGACGGTCACGCCAGATTGCGCCGGCAGGTGTGGTTTCGACGGGGGATTTCATGATCGGCCTCTTGAGTCATTCGCAACAGACGCGCACTGTGCGAATTCAAGTCAACTTGAGGTCAAGCATGAAAATTCTCGATATCGGCGAGATCGCCGCGCAGTCGGGCGTGCCGCCCTCGACGTTGCGCTATTACGAGGAACAGGGGCTGATCGCGCCGATCGGGCGCAAGGGGCTGCGGCGGCAATACGGGCCACAGACCCTGTTGCGGCTGACCCTGATCTCGATGGGCAAGGCGGCCGGGTTCAGCCTGCCTGAAATCGCTCAGATGCTGGGCGCGGACGGGCACCCCGACCTGCCGCGCGACGAGTTGCACGCGCGCGCCGATGATCTGGGCCGCCAGATCCGGCGCCTGCAACTGCTACAGGAGACACTCAGGCATGTCGCCGACTGCCCGGCGCCGTCACATCTGGACTGTCCCAGTTTTCAGAAACTGATGCGCCAGGCCGAGCGGACAGCGGCGCTGGGCGGGAAACAGGCGACGCGCTAGCAGAGGCTGTCCATCTTGCGGGCCAGCTTGGCGTCAAGCGCGCTTAGCCCGTCGACGTCATGGGTGGTCAGCACAACCGCGACCTTGCCATAGACATTGGACCATTCGGGGTGGTGGTTCCATTTCTCGGCCCAGATCGCCACCCGCATCATCCAGCCCATGGCCTCGACGAAATTGTCAAAGGCAAAGGTCTTGGCAATCGCATCGCGGCCATCGACCATGGCCCAGCCATTGGCAAAGAGCGGCCCCAGCAGCGGCCCCCGGGTTTCCTCGGACAATCGTTCGCTCATTCCTGTTCCTCTACTTGCGCCCGTCTGAACGGGCCGTAATCGGTCAAGATCTCGATCTCTTCGTCGACCGCCGCGCGTTCCGCCTCCAGATACCGGGCCACCGCATCGGCGAACCCCGGATCGCCAATCCAGTGCAGGCTGTGCGTCACCGCTGGCAGATAGCCGCGCGCCAGCTTGTGCTCGCCCTGTGCGCCCGCCTCGACCCGGGCAAGACCATGGGCGATGGCCCAGTCGATGGCGCGATAGTAACACAGTTCGAAATGCAAGCAGGGGTGATGTTCGACACAGCCCCAATAGCGGCCAAAAAGCGCCTCGCGCCCGATGAAGTTCAGCGCCCCCGCCACCGGAACCCCATCGCGTTCGGCCAGCACCAGCACCATGTCATCGGCCATGGTCTGATGGGCGATGTCGAAGAACGCACGTGTCAGATAGGGCGAGCCCCATTTGCGCGCGCCCGTGTCCTGGTAGAAGCGCCAGAACGCATCCCAATGTTCGGGTCTGAGATCACCGCCGGTCAATTCTCGGATCTGGCCACCAAAGCCCTGCGCCTGGGCGCGCTCCTTTCGGATTGCCTTGCGCTTGCGCGAGGACAGCGCCGCCAGAAAACCGTCGAAATCGGCATAACCGTCATTGATCCAGTGAAACTGTTGCGAGACCCGGTGCATCAGCCCCATTTCGGCGCCCGCCTCGGCCTCTGCCTCGGTGCAAAAGGTGACATGCAGGCTGGAGACATTGTTGTTGGCCGCCAGTTGAACCGCGCCCTGGATCAGCGCCGATTGGCCGATGCCCTCATATCCCGGACACACCAGCAGGCGCCGCCCGGTCGCAGGTGTGAACGGAACGGTGATCTGGAGCTTAGGGTAATAATGCCCGCCCGCCCGTTCATAGGCATGGGCCCAGCTGTGGTCGAAAATGTACTCTCCCTGGCTGTGGGATTTCACATACATCGGCGCGACGGCGATCATCATGCCGTCCAGATGGGCGGTCAGATATTGCGGCTGCCATCCGGTGCCGCGCCCGACCGATCCGCTCTCCTCCAGCGCGCTCAGGAAGCGGTGAGTCGTGAACGGGTCACGCGGCGGGCCGCCATCGGCACTTTCAGGACAGGCGCAGGCATCCCACTCCTCCGCCGCGATCCCTGTCAGCGACGGCACTATCTGAACCTCGATCTGCGCCTGATCCATGCCGGCCTCCTTGCCGGTTAATCTGTGGTCCCGCGCGGAGGGATCAAGCCGCGTAGCCTTCGAAGGTGATATTGTCGGCAATCCGGCGTGCCTCGGCCTCTTGCTCTGCCGAGCGTACCGTCCAGCACAGAACCGGCACACCACGAGACTTCAACTCGGCCACGCGCGGGCGGGCAAGGTCCTCGACCTCGTGGCTGATGAAGCTGGCGCCAACCCGGTCGTAATCGGGGATGTCGCGCAGCCGCTCGCAGGTCGCCAGCGAAAGCGGCCATTCGGCGGGATCGTAGGCGCTGGTTACCAACCCACGCGGCAGATCGGGGGCAAACCGCGCCATTGCCGCAATACTGTGCGGGTTGAAGGACATGACGGCAGCCGGACCCTGATAGCCCCTCAACGCCTCGGCGGTGGCTTGTTCCAGCAGCCCCACATCCGGGCCCATGCTGCCATCCTGATCCTTGAGTTCGATCAGCAGCGACACCCGACCAGCCACCAAGTCGAGGATTTCGGTCAACGTCGGGATGCCCTCGCCATCGCCATGCAACAGCGCAATTCCAGCGGCCTCGGCAGCGGAGATCTGGCGGATCGGGCCGGACCGGCCTGTGAGCCGGTCCATGTCATAATCGTGGAACACCATCGCCTGCCCGTCGCGTGTCAGCTGAAGGTCGATCTCGATCCCATAGCCAACCCCGATTGCCGCGCGGATGGCCGCGCGGCTGTTCTCGGGCCGTCCGGCGGCGATGTCGTGATATCCGCGATGCGCGATGGGCCGCCCCAGCAGGGCGGCGGGCAGTGCTGGCGTCATTTGACCTCGAAGATACCTTCGATTTCGACCGCAACGCCCAGCGGCAGCGCAGCCGCGCTAACGGCGGAACGCGAATGCCGCCCGGCTTCGCCCAGCGCCTCAACCAGGAAATCGGAGGCGCCGTTGATCACCTGCGGCTGCGCGGTGAAATCGGCGGTCGAGTTAACGAAACCGGTCAGTTTGATCACCCGCACCAGTTGGTCGAGATCTCCACCACAGGCCGCCTTGACCTGCGCCAGCAGATTGATCGCACAGCGCTTGGCGGCGGCGGCACCGGCATCGACCTCCATGTCATCGCCCAGCTTGCCGGTGATCAGGCCATTCTCGTCATTCGATATCTGACCCGAGACATAGACGGTATTGCCGATCTTGACGAAAGGCACGTAGTTGGCCGCCGGTGCCGGCGCATTGGGCAGGGTCACCCCCAGGCTGGCCAGCTTGTCCTCATATCCCATGGCGTGCGTCCTCCTGTTCGCATTGACGGGCGGACGCTAGCCGGGAACGTCCGCCACGAAAAGGGCCAAAGATCAGGTTTCCCTGAACGCCTTGGTGAAATAATCCGCCAGCGGCTTGACCAGATAGTAGATCGGCGATTGATCCGCAGTGCGGATAAAGGCCTCGACCGGCATGCCGGGGATAAGCACGGCCCCCTCGGGCAGCTTGTCGGCCTCACCTTCGTTAAGCTGGATCTCGGTGCGATAGTAAGAGGCCTGGCTGGCCTCGTCGACAAAGGCGTCTGCCGAAACCTGCGTCACGGTCCCGATCAGTTCGGGTGTCAGGCGCTGATCCAGCGCAGAAAACCGCAAGGTCACCGGCTGGCCCAGATGGATCTGGTCGATATGGATGGTTTCGACCCGTGCCGCGATGACCAGAGGTCGGTCCTGCGGCACCAGAAAAAGAACCGGATCGGCAGGGCGGATGACCGAGCGCGGCGTATGCACCTGCAAGCCATAGACGATGCCCGAGACCGGGGCCTTGATATCCAGCCGCGACAGCTGTTCCCGCATCGAGCGGCGCTGCTCGGCCACTTCCAGCTCGCGATATTGCAAATCGCGTAGCTGTGTGATCGCCTCCTCGCGCTGGGTCGTGCCCAGCTTCAGAATCTCGATGTCGATCTCGGTGATGCGCCCCTCTTGCTGCGCCTGCGAGGCAATCAACTCGCCCAGCTCCCCTTCAAGCTCGGCCTTGGTCCGTTCGAGACTCAGAACCCTCCCTGCCTGTGCCAGACCCTTGTCCAGCAGCGATTGCTGGCTGATCAACTCCTGCTCGATCAGTTCCAGCTGCGACCGGCGCGAGCGTTGTTGCGCCACGATCCCCTCGATCTGATTGCCGATCTGGCCGCGCCGCTTTTCAAGCTGTTCGGTTTCCTTGGTGACCGATTCATGCCGCGCCCGGAACAGACGTTCCTGACCATCGATCAGTTCGGCCACTTCGGCGCGACCGCGCGCCGCCTCCAGCAGTTCCTCGTCGAACACGATCTGTGTGTTGCCATCGCGCTCGGCCTCGAGCCGGCCACGCCGGGCCATCAGTTCGAACAGCTGGCCCTCGGTGATCAGCAATTGCGAGGTCAGCAGATTGGCGTCGAGCCGAATCAGCGTTTGCCCCTCGGCGACGGTGTCGCCCTCGTCCACAAGAATCTCGGCCACCACACCGCCATCGAGGTGCTGCACTACCTGTCGGTTACGATCCACTTCGATACGGCCACTTGCAACCACCGCGCCCGCGATCTGGCTGAGCACCGCCCAAGTACCGAACCCGCCGACCAACACCAGAAGTCCGATCAGGCCCAGAATGATGGGTTTGCGGGCCGAGAAGTCTTGCGCGCTCATCGGACGCCCCCCATGGTCTTGTTCTGCTGAATAACCTGATGGTTGGTCACCATCTCACGCAGCACCTTGTCCTTCGGACCAAAGGCCACGCGCGTCCCATGATCGAGAACCAAAAGCATGTCGCATTCCGCAATAGCGGCGGGACGGTGGGCCATGATCAGCACGGACTTGCCAGCCTCCTTGAGAGATTTGATCGCCTTGTTCAGCGCAACCGAACCTTCGTTGTCGAGGTTCGAATTCGGCTCGTCCAGTATGACGATCACCGGATCATCATAGAGCGCACGAGCCAGGCCGACCCGTTGCATCTGGCCGCCCGACAGACGCCCGCCTCCGGCGGTGATATGCGTGTCATAGCCATTCGGCAGTTGCAGGATCATTTCATGCACGGCAGCTTTGGTCGCGGCGGCGACCACCTTTTCGGGGTCCGGCGTGCCACTGAGCCGCGCTATGTTCTCGGCGATCGTTCCCTCGAACAGTTGCACCCGTTGCGGCAGATATCCGATATGCTGGCCCAGAACATCGGCGTCGTACTGGTCGAGCGCGGCACCATCGAGCCGCACCGTACCACCCGCGGGCCGCCAAACGCCGGTCAGCGCACGCGCAAGCGTCGACTTGCCCGAGCCCGATGGGCCGATCACCCCGACCGCCTGTCCTGGCTGTACCGTGAAACTGACCGTCTTCAACTGCGCCCGCGTGTCCCCCGGCGGCACCACGGTCAGCGACTGCACGTCCAGTTTCGCCTTGGGCTTCGGCAGGTCCATGCGCTTGTTCTCTGGCGGAACCTTCTCAAGCAACTCGCTCAGGCCCGACCAACCCTTGAGCGCGCGCTGAACCACCTGCCACTGGTTCACCATCATCTCGACCGGTGCCAGCGCTCGCCCCATCAGGATCGAGGCGGCGATCATCGCACCCGGTGTCACCTCTCCCTGCAACACGAGATAGGCCCCAAGACCCAGCATCGCGGATTGCAGAAACAGGCGCAGCGTCTTGGTCAGGGTCGAAAACCGCCCCATGACATCGCCAGCAGTGAGCCCGTCGTTCAGCGATGCCAAGCGGGCCTTGCGCCACCTGCCAAACGCCGCACCGCGCATGCCCATGGATTGGATCGTCTCGGCCTCGGTGCGAATCTCATCGCCCATCTTGCTGGCACGGTTGCTCGCAATGGCGGCGTGCAGGGCAGGTTTGCGCGAGAACAGCTGGTTGAATCCCGTAATCGCGATCAGCAACGCTCCGCCGACGACGGCCAACAGGCCAAGCCAGGGATGAAAAATCGCGATCGCGAACAAAAAGATCGGTGTCCATGGCATGTCGAATATCGCCATCGCGACCGGCGAGGCGATGAAGCGCTGCACCGATTCGAGATCGGCCAGTCCGGTTTGCGCCACCGGATCCTGTGCCACCGCTGACCGCCGCACCATGGCATCGAACACGCGCTGGTCCAGCGCCTCCTGAAACCGGGCGCCGGCGCGCGACATCACCCGGCCCCGCGTGTAATCCAGTATGCCCATGACGCCATAGAGAAATACCACCAGCAGCGACAGCGCCACCAGTGTCTGTTCCGACCGACTGCCCAGCACGCGGTCGTAGACCTGCAACATGTAGAGCGGCCCAGTCAGCATCAGAAGGTTGGCAAAGAAGCTGAACAAGGCAACGAACCAATAGAGTCCTCGGCTTTGCCGGCGCGCGGCGCGCAGCTCCTCGGCACCGTGCAGATATGATTTTGGTTTCATGTCACCCTGGTTCCAACTTTGCGCATCCTAGACTGGGACACATTTACGATATCCACAGGGCGGGATAGAACCGACCCTGTTTCAAATCCCGGGAAGATAAACTATGTGTCTCCAATGCATCCGTAGAAACACATCCTAGCCACGCTCATTTCAAGCCCGAATCGAATATCAGCTCGCAGGTTACGCACTGAGACCGCCATGCCCAAACTCTCAATCTCCATCTTTCGGTTCAGCCTTGTCCCTTTGCTTGCGGTCCTGACTGCCTGTGCCGGGCCGGCCCCGGATTCGAACGGCGGCGGGCGGGTCCATGACCCTTATGAAAACACAAACCGAGCGATACACAACTTCAACCGGGGGGTCGACAAGGCGTTTTTCCGCCCAGCGGCCAAAGGCTATGTGACGGTAGTGCCCCGTCCGATGGTGAATTCATTCAACATGTTCGCGGAAAACCTGTCGCTGCCCGGACAGGCGGTGGACTATCTGTTGCAGGGAAAGCCCAAGGAAATGGGCACCACGCTGTTCCGCTTCGCGGTGAACTCGACGGTCGGCTTTGCCGGACTGGCCGATCCGGCCAGCGATTTCGAGATCCCGCGCGCCGATACCGATTTCGGCGAAACCCTGCATGCCTGGGGCTTTGCCGAAGGCCCCTATCTGGAACTGCCGCTCTATGGCCCGTCCACCACACGCGATGCAGTCGGCGTTTTTGTCAATCTGTTCACCAATCCCGTGGACTTTGCCCCGACACGCCCGATCAACAACCTTGGTCTTTATGCGGAAATCGTCCGGCGGCTGGGTGATCGCGGTCTCTACTCCGATACAGTCGATTCGATTCTCTATGGCAGCTCCGACAGTTACGCCCAGCTTCGGTTGATCTATCTGCAAAACCGCCGATTTGAACTGGCAGGCGATGACGAGGATGCCTATCTGGGTCTCTACACCGACCCCTATGCGGATCCCGGCTCTACCGAAGTGACCGACCCCTACGAGGACCCTTATGCCGAGTAAGCTCTTTTCCCGCCGCTCTTTCGTTTCCACCGTCTGTGTCGGCCTTACCACGCTGGCGCTGCCGCTGCCGGCCTTGGCCCTTACCGAGGCACGCGCGGCCTCGCTGGTCAACGAAGTGGTGAAAGAGATCAACCGTGTCATCGCCTCGGGAAAGTCCGAAAGCGCGATGATCCGCGATTTCGAGAAACTGTTTGTGCGCTACGGCGATGTGCCGATCATGGCGCGCTATGCGTTGGGGCCAGACGCACGCACCGCCTCTCCTGCGCAGCTGCGGTCCTTTACCCAAGCGTTTCAGGGTTACATCTCGCGCAAATATGGCAAACG
>NZ_JBXWRD010000033.1:0-52596 GCF_059612725.1 Ruegeria sp. YKSF070
GGTCACCGTCAGCGCCGTTGTGCCGCTCAACCCGCTGGTCACCCGGTTCGAATTCACCCGCCGCGACGGCCAGCCGTTTCCGCCCTTTTCCGCCGGTGCCCATACCGTGGTCGAGATGCGCGATGGCGAGCGGACCCGGCTGAACCCCTATTCGCTGATGTCCGATCCGGGCAATAGCAGCATCTATGCGATCTCGGTACGCCGCGACGACCAGGGCAGGGGCGGCTCGCTCTTCCTGCATAACAAGGTCAAAGTCGGCGACCCGATGACCATCACCTATCCGGTGAACCTGTTCCCGCTGGATCTGCGCGGGCGCAAGCATGTGTTCCTGGCCGGTGGCATCGGTATCACGCCGTTCCTGGCGATGATCGCGCATCTGGAGCGGATGGGCGGCGCCTGGGAGCTGCATTACTCCTGCCGCTCCAAGGAGTTGGGCACCTATGTGGACGAGCTGACCTATAAGCACCCCAACAAGGTGCATGTCTATTTCGACGATCAGGATCAGGCCATCGGGCTCGAGGATCTGCTGGATGGCCAGCCGCTGGGCACCCATGTCTATGTCTGCGGTCCCAAGGGCATGATCGACTGGGTCCATGCCACCGCCGCCGCGCATGGCTGGCCCGACGAGAACGTGCATTCCGAGGAGTTCCTGGCCCCGCAACCCGGCAAACCGTTTGAGGTGCGCCTGTGCAAATCCGACATCACCATCCAGGTGGGCGAACATGAAAGCCTGCTCGAGGCGATGGAGCGCTGCGGCGTCGACGCGCCCTTCCTGTGCCGGGGCGGTGCCTGTGGCCAATGCGAAACCGATGTGGTCTCATCCGATGGCGACTTCGTTCATCGCGACCACTGGCTGGACGATGACGAACACGCCAGCGGGAAAAAGATCATGCCCTGCGTCAGCCGGTTCGTGGGCAAAACCCTCGTGCTGGACCGGTAGAGGAGACCGCGATGACGATCCAATTCAACACCGAAACCTTCCGCGACGATTACTCGTTCCGCAATTCGGACTGGGCGATCAAGCGCTTTCCCTTCCCGTTCCACGAAGACAGCTACATGTATTCGGTGAACATGGAACAGCACCGGGGCGGCCCGGCGGGCTCGGTCTATGAAAAGCGGTTCGACGTGGACGAGCATTACGTCTCGGAAATGGCTGACCGTGCCATCGTGCTGGCCGATGATCCGTTGCGCTGCCAGTCGCTGCCGCATATGACGCTGGCGGGCTGGGACACGCTGGAACTGATCATGGTCTGCAAATCCGAGGATTACCCGGACCTGTTCGAGCTGCACCGCGACGGCGACCGCTGGCGCTGGATCAACAAGCCGATGGGGATCGACCACACCTTCACCTTCCTTGATGAAACCACGCTGCCCTGCGGGCCGCTGGAATACATCACCCGGCAGGCGCAGGGCGATTACGCGGTGCTCGATCAGCGCGGCGACATGCTGTACATGGATGCGGGCATGGTAACGACCCAGGCGGACTGGAGCCTGGATTTCGACATCGGCATGGATTTCTTCGAATGGCACGCGCCGGTGCCGCTGGCCCATGAAATGGGGATCTTCAAGCGGGCGCTGAAATTCCTGCTCAACGTTCAGCAGGGCGCGCCTGCGCGGCGGCTGAACTGGACCATGACGGTCAATCCGCTGCTCGATACCAGCCCCGAGAACTATCACAAATGGGGCGTGCAGAAGACCACGCTGACACCCGAGAATATCGGCGCCAAACAGCATCTCAGGGTCGAGTTGCAGACCTTTTACCGGTTGCCGCGCTCGAACGCGCTGTTGTTCCCGATCCGCTGTTATCTGATCGCATTTCAGGATCTGGTGACGGTGCCGAAATGGGGTCGCCGCCTGCACCGGGTGGTGCGCGACCTGCCCGAGGAGCTGGCCACCTATAAGGGGTTCATCGCCAACCGTCCGTTGATGCTGGACTATCTCAGCCAGTATGACGACGGGCTGCCGACCTCGCCGGGGATCTGGCCCGATCTGGAAACGGAGCCGCCGTTGCAGAAGTAACGCTTGCAAGAGAGCCGGGATGCGCTACCGCGTCCCGGTCCGGTCGGCTCAGCCCTTTTTCTGCTGCGGATAGCAGATCACCGACAGATAGCGCGTCGGCAGTTCCACCAGACGCTCTGGCCCGTGCGGCGCGTCGGCGTCAAAGAACAGCGTGTCGCCCGGTTCCAGCGGATAAATCTCGCTGCCATGTAGGTAGTCGACCTTGCCTTCGAGCATGTAGATCATCTCGATCCCGTCATGCTGAAAGGTCTTGAACGTGTCCGATTCCGTGCTGAGCGTGATCAGATAGGGTTCAACGATGACACCGCTGGAATTTGATCCGATATGACCCAGCAGGCTGTATTGATGCCCGGCGCGGGTGCCGGCGCGTTCGATCTCCAGACCCTGGCCCGCCTTGGTATGGATCGCCTCGCGCTTTTCCTCGTAGCCCTTGAAGAACGCGGTCAGCGGCACCGACAGCGCATTGGCCAGGGTTTGCAGCGTGGTGAGCGAGGGCGAGGTGTTGCCGTTTTCGATCTTGGAGAGCATCCCAATCGACAGGTCGGTCAGCTTCGACAGCTCGGCCACGGTAATGCCCTGCTGCTTGCGAAAGGCGCGAACCTCGCGGCCGATGGCGACCTCGAGAACCTTCTCGCGTTCCTCGCGAACGCTATGGGGATCTTGCAAAAGCTGTGTCATGCGGAGATCCTTTGCAGCATTCATGGGGGTTCCTCAAGCTCTTCCTGTATTGCCCTGCGGTCAGTTCTGCTTCAACTCTAGCCGTTATTCACCACATTGCATAATTTTTTCTCTCCAATAAAATTCCCACCGTGGAATGACAAGCCAAAGGATCGCCCGGAATGACCACACGTATCGGGTTTCTGCTGTTTCCGGGCTTTCCCATGGCCTGCCTGACCTCGATCATCGAGCCGCTGCGCGCGGCCAACGAGATCTCGATGTCGGACAGTTTCGCCTGGCGGCTGGTGTCGGAACTGCCCCACAAGGTGGTGTCGAGCGCGGGCATCACCTTTGATCCGGACGCCAGTCTGGAGACCGTGGCGGCGCTTGACTATCTGGTGCTGCTGTCTGCCCCGGTGGCCCGGTTCGAGAACCCGCGCACCGCCTCGCTGCTGCGCCGGATCGAGCGGCACGGCACCGTGTTGGGCGCGATCAGCGGCGGCGTCTTTCCGCTGGTGCGCAGCGGCGTGGTGCGCGACGAGCGCCTGTCGGTGCATTGGTGTTACGAGGCGGCGTTTGCCGCCGAATTCCCCGAGATCCGCCGCAGCAACGAGGTGATCGAAATCTCGCCGCGCCTGCTGACCGCCTCGGGGGCAGCGGCGGCCTTCGACCTGGCGCTGAGCATGATCGAGGCAGCGCTGGGTGCCAATGTGGCCAACGAGGTCGCCTGCTGGTTCCAGCATCCGATCATGCGCAAGGCGGGGGTAAAACAGGCGCTGCCGATCCATCAGGCCGCCGATGCCGAGGGCGAAATGTCGCCTCTGGTAGCGCGCGCCGTTGAAATCTTTGCCGAAAACCTGGCATCGCCCGCCAGCATCGCGGTGATTGCAGAGCGTCTAAATATCACCCCGCGGCATCTGGAGCGTTGTTTCAAACAGGCCACCGGCCAGAACCCGACCGGCTATTTCCGGCACCTGCGAATGCAGGCGGCGCGTCAGATCGTCATGTATACCAATGACAGTATCTCGGACGTTGCGGCGGCGGTGGGATATGCCAACGCCAAGCCACTGGTGCGGCATTACCGCGAGGCCTTTGGCCTGACCCCGCAGCAGGACCGCAAACGGATCAACCTCTACCGGGTCGAGGGTAACCTGCCGGTGCCCTCGGTCTGATCAGAACGCCGCGCGCATCGCCACCACCAGCGCGTGGTGCAGCGAGCCAGCGGCCGAGCGTGGCCCCAGCACCGTGATATGATCAGGTGCCCGACACAGCAGGAAACAGCCCAGATGGTCGATCGCGCTGCGCACCGCCTCGCCCCCGGCAAAGGCGCGGGTATTTGCGGGGCAAAGCCGTTCGAACACATCCGCCAGCCGCTCGCCGGTCAGGTCGAACCGGCACCAGGCATCGGTCTGTTCGGTGACGCTGGCCGCGCCATTGGCGCGGGCGGCCAGCTGCGCGGCCAGATCCTCATGTGTGCTCAGCGGCGCCTCGACCATCCATTGATCGGGCCCCATCCAGAAGGCGCCGGGCGTGCCGGGACAAAGTCGGGCCGGGGCGGGGGGCGCGGCGCCCAGTACCTCGGTCAACAGGGTTGCCGTCTCGGCCTCGCGGCCCAGCCGCGCTGCGACCGAGGCCAGCGCCGTTTCGGTCACTTCGCTCAGGGTTACCGGCCCGTGGCTCTCGACCACCGCGGCGGTAGCGCCCAGCGGCGTTATCGGGTTCAGATCATGCACGCAGACGCTCTCCTTCTGGATCGACGAAATGGGCGCTTACCACCTCGACCTCGTGGTCGAGCCCGGTCAGCGGACTGACAAGGCGAACGATCTCGCCCTTGCGGCTGTCGCCGGATTTCAGAAAGCCGATGCCTATATGGCAACCCAGGCTGGGCGAGTAGCAGGCCGAGGTGACATAGCCCTGGTCATGGGCGGCATCGACCGGGTCGCCCCGGGTCATCAGATGCGACCCGGCGGGCACCTTGTCCTGCGGGTTCACCGGGCGGAACCCGACCAGTTTCAGCGCATCCGCCTCGTTCAGACCCTCGCGTTCGGACAGGGTCGAGCCGATCGAGTCCTTCTTCTTGGACACCATCCGCCCCATCCCGAGGTTGAGCGCGGTGGTGGTGCCGTTCAGCTCGTTGCCGGCGGCGTGGCCTTTCTCGATCCGCATCACCCCCAGCGCCTCGGTGCCATAGGCGACCACGTCGAACTCCGCGCCCGCCTGCATCATGCGCCGGATCAGCGCATCGCCATAGCGGGTCGGCACCGCGATCTCATAGGCCAGCTCGCCCGAGAACGAGATGCGGAACAGCCGCGCCCGCAGCCCGCCGCAAACCGTGATCTCGGCGCAGGCCATGAAGGGGAAGCCCTCGTTCGAGATGTCATGCGCCGGATCGACGATCTTTTGCAGCAGCTTGCGCGCATTGGGGCCGGCCACGGCAAATTGCGCCCAGGCCTCGGTGGTCGAGATCAGCTGCACATCCATGTCCGGGAACAGGCATTGGCGCAGGAATTCCATGTGCCGATAGACCGGCACCGCGTTGGCGGTGGTGGTGGTCACGACGAAATGGTCCTCGGCAAGGCGTGCCGCGGTGCCGTCGTCCATGGCGATGCCATCCTCGCGCAGCATCAGCCCATAGCGGGTGCGCCCCACCGCCAGTTTGGCAAACCCGTTGCAATAGACCTTGTTGAGGAACTCGGCCGCATCGGCGCCCTGCACGTCGATCTTGCCCAGCGTGGTCACATCGCAGATGCCGACCGACTTGCGGGTCTGGGTGACCTCGCGGTCGACGCTCTGGCGCCAATGGGTTTCGCCGGGGCGCGGGAACCATTGCGCGCGCAGCCACATGCCAACCTCGACAAAGACCGCGCCCTGTTCCTCGGCCCAGACATGGCTGGGCGTCTTGCGGGTGGGGCGGAAATCCTTGTCGCGCGAGCGGCCCGCAAAGGCGCCCATCGCGGTGGGCGTGTAGGGCGGGCGGAACATGGTGGTGCCGACCTCTGGGATCGACTTGCCCGCCACCTCGGCCATGATCGCGAGACCGGCCATGTTCGAGGTCTTGCCCTGATCGGTCGCCATGCCCAGCGTGGTATATCGTTTCAGGTGCTCGACCGAGACGAAGTTCTCCTGATGGGCCAGTTTCACATCCTTGGCGGTGACGTCGTTCTGCTGATCGACCCAGGCGCGTTTGGCGCCCTTGACGTGCCAGAAGGGGGTGACGTTGACCGGCGCGTCCTCGGCCTGGGGCAGGGCGGCGGATTTCGTCGTGATCCCCAGATCGGACAGCGCCTGCTGCGCCGCCGCTTGCCCCGAGGCCAGCGCGCCTTGGGTGCTGAACACGCCCTGCGCCGCGCCCGCCGGGATCAGACCCACGGGAAGGGTGCCGCCCGGCACAAAGGCCGCGATTGCCTGGTCCCAAACCGGACGCCCGCGCTGGTGGCAGGTCAGGTGCACATTCGGGTTCCAGCCGCCCGAGACCCCCAGCCCGCCGACGCTGAGCGTGCGGGTGGTGCCGGTGGCCAGCGTCACCTCGACCGTGGTCAGGCCCAGACGGCCCTGGGTATTGGTGACGGTGGCGCCGGGGATGGTCTCGTAATCGGTGGTTTCGGGGGCGTCCGTGCGGGTGTCGATCACCACGGTGCTGACCCCCTGCACGCTCAGATCCCGCGCCGTGCGATGGCCGTCGTCATTGTTGGTGAACACCGCCACCGCGCGCGCGGGCGTTGCCGCCCAGCGGTTGGCATAGCTGCGTAGGGCCGAGGCCAGCATGATGCCGGGACGGTCGTTGTTCTCGAACACGATCGGGCGTTCGGTGGCCCCGGCGGCCAGAATGGCGCGACGGGAATAGACCCGCCACAGGATCTGGCGGGGCTTGCCCGGCAGCGGCTGGGGCAGGTGGTCGCTGACCCGCTCGACCACGCCATAGATACCGTGGTCAAAGGCGCCTATCACCGTGCTGCGCGTCATCAGCCGCACATTGGGCATGGCTTGCAGGGCGGCTGCGGTCTCGGCGGCCCAGGCCGCGCCGGATTGATCGCCAAGCGCAAAGGTTTCGGCATTGAGCCGCCCGCCGGGCAGGAAATCCTCGTCCGCGACAATCACCTGCGCCCCCGATTGCGCCGCGGTCAGCGCGGCGGCCAGCCCGGCCGGGCCGGCGCCGATCACCAGAAGGTCGCAATGGAGGAACCCCTTGTCATAGCTGTCGGGGTCGGGCGCATGGCTGAGCGTGCCCAGCCCCGCCGCCTTGCGGATGATAGGCTCATACACCTTCTCCCAGAAGGCGGCGGGCCACATGAAGGTCTTGTAATAGAACCCGGCGGCAAAGAAGTTCGACAGCCGGTCGTTGACCGCCATCACGTCCCATTTCAGCGAGGGCCAGCGGTTCTGCGAATTGGCGCTCAGCCCGTCGAACAGCTCGGCGGTGGTGGCGCGGGTATTGGGTTCCTTGCGGGCGCCCTCGCGCAGCTCGACAATGGCATTGGGCTCTTCGGAGCCCGCGCTCATCGGGCCGCGCGGGCGGTGATACTTGAACGAGCGCCCCATCAGCCGCACGTCGTTGGCCAACAGGGCCGAGGCCAGCGTATCCCCGGCAAAGCCCTGATACCGGCGCCCGTCGAAGGTGAAATTCAGCGGTTTGCTGCGGTCGATCAGACCGCCGTTCAGACGATTAGGGCCGGTCATCTGGAGCGTCCCTCCTTGCGGGCCACGTCGCGGGCCAGTTCGACGGATGTGATCTCATGCGTGGTGGTGTCGCGGGTCACCACCAGCCACGAGCGGTCGCCCTGTTCGTGAAACCACAGCTCGCGGTGCACGCCCGCCGGGTTGTCGCGCAGATAGCCATAGTCGATGAACTGCTCCAGCGCGTCGGGGGCCTGCCAGTCGGGGCGGCGGATCAGGGCGGCGTCGCCCTTGTAGACGAATTCGCTGCTGTCGCGCGGGCCCAGGATGGGATGGTCGATCAACATGTCCGGTGCCCTCTCAATGCAGGTTGGGCTGGTTGCCCATGCCCTTTTCGTCGATCATCCGCCCGCGTGCGAACCGGTCGAACCGATAGGCGGTGGCGGTCTTGTGCGGGCTGTCGGTGGCCAGAAGATGCGCATAGGCAAAGCCCGAGGCCGGCGTCGCCTTGAACCCGCCGTAACACCAGCCGCCGTTGAAATAGAGCCCGCCGATATGGGTGCGGTCGATGATCGGCGAGCCGTCCATCGACATGTCCATGATGCCGCCCCAGCTGCGCAGCAGACGGGCGCGGCCCAGCATCGGAAAGATCGCCATGCCGCCCTCGCAAACATCCTCGATCACCGGCAGGTTGCCGCGCTGGGCATAGGAGTTGTAGCCGTCGATATCGCCGCCGAAGACCAGCCCGCCCTTGTCGGACTGGCTGCAATAGAAATGCCCCGCGCCAAAGGTGATCACACCGGGCAGGAGCGGTTTCAGACCCTCGGAGACAAAGGCCTGCAACACGTGGCTTTCGATCGGCAGGCGCATGCCCGCCTTCTCCATCAGCCGCGAGGAGGAGCCCGCGACACAGGCCGCCACCTTGCCCGCGCCGATCACCCCGCGCGTGGTCTCGACCCCGGTGCAGGTGCCGTTCTCGATGCGGAAGCCGGTGACCTCGCAATTCTGGATGATGTCGACGCCGTGCCGGTCGGCGGCGCGGGCATAGCCCCAGGCCACCGCGTCGTGGCGCACGGTGCCGCCTCGGTGCTGCGCCAGCCCGCCCTTGATCGGGAACCGGGCATTGTCGACATTCAGGAACGGATAGCGCGCCTTGATCTGTTCGGTGCTGAGCAGGTCGGCATCGGCACCGTTCAGCATCATCGCGTTGCCCCGGCGGATGAAGGCGTCGCGCTGGGCGTCGGAATGGATCAGGTTCAGGATGCCGCGTTGGCTGACCATCGCGTTATAGTTCAGCTCCTGCTCCAGCCCCTCCCACAGTTTCAGCGAGAACTCGTAGAACGGCTCGTTGCCGTCCAGCAGATAGTTCGAGCGGATGATGGTGGTGTTGCGGCCCACGTTGCCGCCCCCGATCCAGCCCTTTTCCAGGACCGCAATCCGCGCCTGGCGGAACTCCTTGGCCAGGTAATAGGCAGTGGCCAGCCCGTGGCCGCCGCCGCCGATGATGACATAGTCATACTGCGCCTTGGGCGCGGCATCGCGCCAGGCCGGTCCCCAGCCGCGGTGACCGGTCAGCGCCTCTTTGATGACCCGTAGTCCTGAATAGCCCATCGAATCCGACTCCCTTTGCCCCATGCTGGCTGGAAACCGGCCCCGAGTCGCGGACATCTTCGGACCACTTGGGGTTCAAATCGGACATGACCATCAAAAGGCGCGGGCCTGTGGCGAGGTCAGTCCTCGCTGTCGAGCACCCGTCGTGCGACGCGGAAACACTCCAGCGCCTGCGGCACGCCGCAATAGATGCCGATCACATGGATGATGGCGCGGATCTCGTCGCGGCTGACCCCGTTGGTGCGCGCGCCACGGCAATGGATCTCCCATTCATGCATCTTGCCCAGCGCGCCGATCATGGCGAGGTTCATCATCGAGCGGGTCTTGGGCTCGATCACGTCGTCACCCCAGCCAAAGCCCCAGCACCAGGCGGTCATCGCCTCCTGAAACGGGCGAGTGAAATCGTCAGCGGCGGCAAGGTTCTGTTCCACATACTCCGCGCCCAGCGTGGCCTTGCGCTGTTCCAGCCCCTTGAGGAACAGGTCTTCGTCGAATGTGCTCATCTTGTCGCTCCGTTTCTGTCTTGCGGTGGCCGAAATCCGGCGCGGATTTCGGACCGATGTCTTTTCAAGACATCGGCTCGGCCGCAACCGCCTCGCGCATCCATTTCTGCAGGTGCAGGATGGAATGTTCCGAGTTTACGCCGCAACCGGGATCGACCACCAGCGGTCCCGGCACGTAGCCGCGCGAACGCAAACCGCGCTGGACCGATTCCACCAGCCGGATATCCTCCTCGACCGTTGTGGCGCGGTCCTGTTTTGCCATGCGGCGCACTGTCTCGTTCTCGGCGCCGCCGACCGAGTACCAGCCGCGCCAGACCACCACGCGGCCCGCATCCACCGCGCGCCAGTGATAGGTGTTCAACAGGTTGCCCGGATAAACCTGGAACGAGAACATGGGCCAGAGAAACCAGCTGGAATAGCGATCGTTGTTGGGAAAACCGCTGTCGATGTCATAGCTCATCTGGCTCAGATCGTTGCATTCGGTTGTGTGGCGCAGGCAATAGCCCTGCGGCTGGATGTCATAGGTCTCGGGCCGGATCACCCCGGTGGAAAAGGTCGGGTGGTTCAGGCTGCAATGGTAGCACTCGGAATAGTTCTCGACCGACACCTTCCAGTTGCAGTCTTCGGGGATCTCGACCCATTCCAGCGGTTTCAGAGCGGACCAGTTCGGGACAAAGGCCTCAAGCTCGGCCCGCACGTTCGGGAACCAGTCGTCCATCGGCTGCGCCTCCGGGTCGAGGTTGACAAAGACGAAGCCGAGAAAGACCTCGGTCCGAACTTCGGTCAGACAGATTTGCGCGGAGTCGAAACCGGGCACCGATTTCGCGTTGGGCGCGGCACGCAGGTGGCCGGTCAGCTCATAGGTCCAGGCGTGATAGGGACAGACCACGACACGGGTCGACCCGGCGCCGCTGACCAGCTGGTGCGCCCGGTGCTGGCAGACGTTGTAAAAGGTGCGGATCACCCCGTCGTGGCCCCTTATGCAGTACAGGCTTTCGTCGCCAAGCTCGAAGGCGAGGTAATCGCCGGGCTGTTCCAACTGGCTGGCATGGCAGGCAAACTGCCATGTGCGGGCAAGCAGCCCGGCCTGTTCGGCGGTAAAGATCGCCGGATCGGTGTAATAACGCGCCTCCAGCGAGCGGACGGGTTCGGGCATGAGGGTCACTCCGGCTCTTCGGTGTATAGGCCCAGTTGATGGCGCCTTTGGTGAAAGGTTTCGACGCGGGTGACGATCTCGTCGCTGGCCACTGCGATGACAAAGCTGAGCAGGGTTTCCAGCAGCGCGATGGTCGACGCCGACGAGGGAAAGAATTGCGGTGTGTCCACCGCCACGACAAACCCGTGTTGCGCGGCGCGGATGATCGGGCTGGCGGGGCTGTCGGACAGGGCGATCACGGTCAATCCCTGATCGCGGGCGATCCGCACCGCCTCGACCACCTCGGCCCGATAGGGGCGGCAGGTCATGGCGATCAGCACGTCGCGTTGATCGGCCCAGGCCAGATCGTCCACCGCTGTCGAACCAGGGCGCGGAATGGCGTGGAAATCGGTCATCCCGGTCGAGGCGAGATAGGTGAAATTGCGCGCATTGGCATTGTTCACGCCGACGCCCAAGGTAAAGACCTGACGGCTGGCCCAGATCGCCTCGGCCGCTGTTTTCAGCCGCTCGGCGTCGATACCGGCAAAGGTCTCCTCGATATTGCGGATCGCAGCGCCCACCATGTCGGCATAAAGCCCGCCCAATTCGCCAGAGCGGCCGATATCCTGCAACCAGCGCGCCCGGTCGGGAAAGCTGGCCGTGCCGCGCCGGATCGCGTCGCGGAAGGGCGCGCGGAAATCCTCGTACCCGTCAAAGCCCACCTGCCGCGCCATGCGGACAAAGGTGTTGGGTTTCACATTGGCCGCCTCGGCAATCTCGCGCACGGTGGAGACCCCCACGTCGGCGGGGTTTTCCAGCACATAGCGCGCGGCCTTCTGCGCCTCTGGCGTCAGGGCGTCCCATTCTTCGGTGAGGCGGCTCAGAACTGCGGATGATACATTTGTGTCATTCATGATTGACGATGGTACAAATGTAGCATTAGCCTGTCGAGAGAAAACGCGACTCGTGAAGTGGAAAATTTCATGTCCCAGCAGAACCTGCCCACCCATGCGCGTGTGGTCATTGTCGGCGGCGGCGTCATGGGGGTGGGCCTGGCCTATCACCTGGCGCATGAAGGGTGGGGCGGCGATACCGTCCTGCTGGAAAAGGCCGAGCTGACCAGCGGCAGCACCTGGCACGCTGCCGGGCAGATCACCCATTCGACCAGCTCTTTTGGCCTCGGCAAATGTGTCGATTACAACATCGGTCTCTATTCCGGAAAGCTCGAGGCCGAGACCGGGCAGGCGGTGACCTGGCATGGCTGCGGTTCGTTCCGGCTGGCCTATACCGAGGATGAGATGGACTGGTTGCGCCACACGCTGTCGGTGGGCACCGCGTTGGGCTTCAACATAGAGCTGGTCGGGCCGGACCGGATCGCAGAGCTGCACCCGTTCTACAATCTCGACGGCGTGCTGGGCGCGTTGCACACGCCCGATGACGGGCATGTGGACCCGACAAACGTGACCATGGCGATGGCGGCGGGCGCGCGGCAAAAGGGCGTGCGCATCTTCCGCCACACCCGCGCCACCAACATCACGCAAGCGCCGAACGGTGAATGGGTGGTCGAGACCGAAAAGGGCAGGATCACCTGCGAACATGTGGTCAACGCGGGCGGCACCTATGCCCGGCAGATGGGCGAATGGTCAGGCCTGCAACTGCCGATGACCTCGATGACACACCACTATTTCGTGACCGAACCGGTGCCCGAGTTCCAGTCGCTGGACCGCGAATTGCCGGTCATCCGCGATGACCGCAAGGTCTCGGGCTATATCCGGATGGAGCAGAAGCGCGGCCTGATCGGCATCTATGAAAAGGCCAATCCCAATGCCGTCTGGATCGACGAATGCCCGTGGGATTACGAAAACTGGCTGTTCGATGCCGATTACGACCGGGTCATGCCCTGGCTCGAAGAGAGCCTGAACCGTATGCCGATCTTTGCCAATCTCGGCATCCAGCGCGAGGTGCATGGCGCGATCAGCCACCCGCCCGACGGCAACCCGCTCATTGGCCCCGCACCGGGGGTTCGCAACTACTGGTGCTGCTGCGGCACCCAGATCGGTATCGGCTGGGGGCCGGGGCTCAGCCGTGAACTGGCGCGCTGGATCGTGCATGGCGCCGCCGATATCTCGATGCGCGATTTCGACCCGCGCCGGTTCGGCGCCTATGCCACCAAGGACTGGCAGGTGATCAAGGCCAGGGAAGACTACTGCCTGCGCCACGAGATCCCGTTTCCCCATTTCAACCGCCTTGCCGGACGCCCGGTGAAACCCTCACCGCTTTATGACCGGCTCAAGGCCAAGGGCGCGGTATTTGAGGAAGTCTATGGCCACGAACGCCCACGCTGGTTCGCGCGCGGGATCGAGCAGCGCGACTACTACGGCTTCGGCCGCACCCCGGTGCATGACATGGTCGCGACCGAATGCGCCGCGGTACGCAGCGCCGCCGGGATCATGGATATCTCGGCCTTTACCAAGGTCGAGGTCTCGGGCCCGGACGCGGGCGCAATGCTCGACCGTCTCACCGCCAACCGTCTGCCGCAACAGGTGGGCGGCATCGCGCTGACCCATATGCTGAACCGGCGCGGCCGGATCGAGCTGGAAACCACCGTGGTGAAGCTTGACGAGGATCGGTTCTATCTCGTTTGCGCCGCCTTCTTCGAACAGCGGCTGCTGGATCACCTGGACGCGCATCGCGGTGCGGCGGACATAACGGTACGCAATCTCTCGACCGACTGGGCCGCGCTGGCCCTGAACGGCCCGCGCGCTCGCGATATCCTGGCCGCCTGCACGGATGCCGACCTGTCGAACACGGGTTTCAAATGGCTGACCGCGCAGCAGATCACTGTCGCGGGCCACAGCCTCTGGGCGATGCGCATGTCTTATGCCGGTGAACTCGGGTGGGAGTTGCACATCCCCCGCGACCATGCGCTTGCGGTCTATGACGCGCTCTGGGCGGCGGGCGAGGGTCATGGCCTGACCGACTATGGCAGTTTCGCGATGAACGCGCTGCGGATGGAGAAGGCGTTCAAGGGCGCAGGCGAGCTGACCAACGAAGTGACATTGGCCGAGGCCGATGTCCTGCGCTTTGCCCGCACCGACAAGGAGTATCTGGGCCGGGACAAGACGCTGAACTCAGGCAACCTGCCCTGGGTCTGCGCCTATCTCGAGATCGCGCCCGATGGCCGGTTCGATGGCAATGGCGGCGAGGCTGTCTTGCTGGATGGCAAGGTGGTCGGCTCGACCGCCTCGGTCGTCTATGGGCACACGGTCGGCAAGATCCTCGCCTTTGCCTATGTCAAACCGCAGGTGAACGTGCCGGGAACCGAAGTCGAGGTGATCATTGCCGGAAGCCCCCGCAAGGGCCGCATCCTTGGCGCACCGGCCTATGATCCCGACAGCACAAAACCCCGCGCCGATGCAGTGACGGAGCCCGCGCAATGAGCGTGCCCGACACGATGCGCGCCATGGTCACCATGGGGCATGGCGAGTTGGACCGGATCGTCCTGCACGAGGCGTGGCCGGTGCCTTGGCCCGCGCCGGGCGAGGTGCTCATCCGCGTCGGCGCCTGTGGGCTGAACAATACCGATGTGAACACCCGCACGGGCTGGTATTCGAAAGCGGTGCAGGAGGCCACCACCGGCGGCGCCTATGATAGGGTCGATGCGCAGGACCCGACCTGGGGCGGCGCACCGATCACCTTTCCCCGCATTCAGGGCGCCGATGTCTGCGGGCGCATCGTTGCCGTGGGCGAGGGGGTCGGCGCCACCCGTATCGGCGAGCGGATCATCACCGACAATTGGCTGCGTGACCCGTCTGATCCGCAGAACAAGGACACGGCGGGCTATTTCGGGTCGGAACGCGATGGCGGCTTTGCCGAATATTGCACCATCCCCGCAGTCAACGCGCTGACCATCGACAGCCCGCTGTCGGACGCCGAACTGGCGACCTTTTCCTGCTCCTACTCCACCGCCGAAGGCATGCTGACCCGCGCGCAGGTAACCGGGGCCGACACGGTGCTGGTGCCCGGTGCCTCGGGCGGGGTCGGCGGCGCAGTGGTACAGCTGGCCCGGCGGCGGGGCGCCCGGGTGATCGCGCTGGCCTCCGAGGCGAAACATGCCGAGGTCGCGGCGCTGGGCGCCGACCGCGTCCTGCCCCGTGCGCCCGAAGATCTGCGGGCCGCACTGGGGGCCGAGAAGATCACCGTGGTGGCGGATGTGGTGGGCGGACCCTATTGGCCGATGCTGATCGACATCCTCGAACGGGGCGGGCGCTATACCTGCTCGGGCGCCATCGCGGGGCCTATGGTCACGTTCGACCTGCGTACCTTTTATCTGCGCGACCTGACTTTTACCGGCTCGACCGTGATCGACCCGCAGGTGATGGCGGACCTGATCCGCTACATCGAGGCGGGCGAGATCAGGCCCGCGCTGGCCGCGACCTATCCGTTGGACCGGCTGCGCGCGGCGCAGGCCGCGTTCATCGCCAAGCGCCACACCGGCAACATCGTGGTGACCCCATGAAGATAACCCGCATCACTGTCTACCAGGTCGATTTGCCGCTGGAGCATCCCTATTGGTTGTCCGGCGGGCGGCTGAAGTTCGAGCTGCTCGACGCGACGCTCGTCAAGCTCGAGACCGACGCCGGGATCACCGGTTGGGGCGAGGGCACGCCATGGGGTCATACCTATGTGCCCGCGCATGGTCCGGGCATTCGCGCCGGGATCGAGACGATGGCGCCTTTCGTGCTGGGGCTCGATCCGCGCCGGCTGCTTGATGTGGAGCGCGCGATGGATATCGCGCTGCCGGGCCATCTCTATGCAAAATCGCCCATCGACATGGCGTGCTGGGACATTGCCGGGCGGGCCGCGGGCCTGCCCATCGCCGACCTGATGGGTGGCGGTAGCCGGACACCCCGGCCGATCGCCTCTTCGGTTGGCGCCAAAACGGTCGAGGAAACCCGCGCTGTCATCGATCGCTACCGCCAGCGCGGATATGTGGCGCATTCAGTCAAGATCGGCGGTGACGTGGAACGGGATATCGCGCGCATCCGCGATGTCGAGGATATCCGCAAACCCGGCGAGATCGTGCTCTACGACGTCAACCGGGGCTGGACCCGGCAACAGGCACTGCGCGTCATGCGGGCGACCGAGGACCTACACGTGATGTTCGAACAGCCCGGCGAGACGCTGGACGATATCGCCGCGATCCGCCCGCTGCATTCGGCGCCTGTCAGCGTGGATGAATGCCTTGTCACGCTGCAGGATGCTGCGCGTGTCGCCTGCGACGGGCTCGCAGAGGTATTCGGGATCAAGCTCAACCGTGTCGGCGGGCTGACCAAGGCGGCGCGGATGCGCGATATCGCGCTGGCGCATGGGATCGACATGTTCGTGATGGCCACCGGCGGCAGTGTTCTGGCCGATGCCGAGGCGCTGCACCTGGCCGCGACCATTCCGGACCATGCCTGCCATGCGGTCTGGGCCTGTCAGGACATGCTGACGGTGGACATCGCAGGGGGCAGGGGACCGCGCAATATCGACGGCCACCTGCATTTGCCCGAAACCCCCGGCCTTGGCGTACACCCGGATGAGGACGCCCTCGGCGATCCGGTGGCGGTCTATTCATGAAAGTCACGCGTCTCAGTCTCTGGCATGTGCCGCTGACCAGTCACACTGCTTATTACATGTCCGATGGCAAGACCTGCGACACGGTCGAAACCGTGGTAATCGCGGTTCAGACGGATACCGGGATAACCGGCTGGGGCGAGGTCTGCCCGATCCCGCATTACCTGCCCGCTTATGCGCGCGGCGTCGCCCCGGCCTTGCAAGAGCTGGCCACGGTGATCCTGGGCGCCGATCCGGTCGGGGTCGGCGCGCTGATGGCGCAGGCGGATGCGGTTCTGCCCGGTCATCCCTATGCCAAATCGGCGCTGGATATCGCGCTGTGGGACATCACCGGGCAGGTCGCGGGCCTGCCGCTTCATGCGCTGCTGGGCGGGCGGCGGGCGGCGGATATGCCGCTCTATCACTCCATCACTTGTGTCGCGCCCGACGAAATGGCCAGTATCGCCCGCGAGGCGCAGGCGCAGGGGATCACACAGTTCCAGGTCAAGCTGGGCGCCTCGGGCGACTGGCAGACCGATGTTGAGCGGCTAGCAAAGGTGCGCGCGGCGGTCGGGCCGGGGCCGCTGGTCTATGGGGACTGGAATTGCGGCGCGACCTCGCTGGAGGCGATCCGGGTGGGTAAGGCCGTGGCGCAACTCGATATCATGCTGGAACAGCCCTGCGCGACACTGGAGGATTGCGCCCGTGTCCAGCACGCCACCGGTCTTCCGATGAAGATGGACGAGCTGGCCCATGACACCGCCTCGCTGCTGGCAGCGCACCGGCTGGGCATCATGGATGCGGTGGCGCTGAAACTGTCGAAATTCGGCGGGCTTTCGGCGACCCGCCGGGCGCGGGATCTGTGCCTGCACCTTGGGGCGAGAATGTGCATCGAGGACACCTGGGGCAGTGACATGACC
Source organism: Ruegeria sp. YKSF070 (assembly GCF_059612725.1). Lineage (NCBI taxonomy): Bacteria > Pseudomonadati > Pseudomonadota > Alphaproteobacteria > Rhodobacterales > Roseobacteraceae > Ruegeria > Ruegeria sp. YKSF070. The sequence goes on from NZ_JBXWRD010000033.1 coordinate 17,058, forward strand.
ACTGCCGCGCTGCTCCACCTGGGGGCGGCGACCGAACCGGGGCGGGTGCTGAATGTCTGTGATCTGTCGGGCTATGTCGCTCCTCGCCTTGCCCCGGATGCGCCGGTGCGCGCAAATGGCCGCATCGCCCCGCCCGAAGGCGCGGGCCTTGGCATCACCGTCGACCGGGGCGCATTGGGCGCACCCGACCTGATACTGGATTGACCACATGACCCAGACCGATCCCGCCTTTCAAAACCTTCTGGCCGAGTTTCAAGCGCTTCATGCGCGCGAACCCGCTCTGGCCGGTTTCGTCGACCTTCCCGACAGCCTGACGCCACAACCGGTCACGCCCGTCCGCATCCCGCCCGCAGCCCTGATGGAGAGTGACCCGGACCTGACGACGACAGCCTATGCCGCCATCCGCGATGCCTTCATCGCTGCCGGCGCGGTGGCCCAGTGGCGCCTGACCTATCAGGGCTCGCGTCTGGGGGCCGATTTCATGGACCGGTTCGCCTGCTACTGCCTGATCGGCGAGGGCGGGCCCTTTGCCAGCGACAGCCTTGCGGCCTATGTGGTCTATATGCCGGCGGGGCTTTACTATCCGTTTCACCAGCACCCGGCCGAAGAGATCTATTTCATCCTGGCAGGCGAGGCCGAGTTCCTGATGGAGGGGCATCCGCCCCGCCGTCTGGGGCCGGGCGACCATGTGTTCCACCCTTCGGGGCACCCGCATGCGACGCGCACATATGACCGCCCGTTCATGGCGCTGGTCCTGTGGCGCGGCGATCTGGAAACCGCGCCGGTACTGACCTATCCGGAGGGAGAGATATGATCCGACTGAACAGCCAGGCCGATTGGGTCGAACGCGCCCGCGCGGTGCTGCCCGCCGCGGGCTTTGGCAATTTCGACCCCGCCGTCGTGATCGCGCGCGGGCAGGGCGCGCGGGTCTGGGATCAGGACGGGCGCGAATATGTGGACTATCTGATCGGCTCGGGTCCCATGCTCTTGGGCCATGGCGATCCCGAGGTGATGGAGGCGGTGCTGGAACAGCTGCCGCTGGGCATGACCTTTTTCGCCAACAACACCAAGGGGATAGAACTTGCCGAGGCGATCGTTCAGGCGGTGCCCTGTTGCGAGCAGGTGCGCTTTGTCACCTCGGGGGGCGAGGCGGACATGTACGCGATCCGGCTGGCGCGCGCCTTTACCGGCAAGTCCCGGATCGTGAAATTCGAGGGCGGCTATCACGGCATGTCTGCCGAGGCACAGATGAGCCTTGCCCCTGCCCGTGCGGTCAACTTTCCGACCCCGCTGCCCGACAGCGCCGGCATCCCGCAGGGGGTGGCCGATCAGGTGCTGGTGGCCCCTTTCAACGATCTCGAGGCGGTGGCCTCGCTTCTGGCCGAGCATGACGACATCGCCGCGATCATCGCCGAGCCATTGCAACGGATCATCCCGCCCCGGCCCGGCTTCCTTCAGGGCCTGCGCGAGCTTTGCGACCGTCATGGGGTGCTGTTGATCTTTGACGAGATCGTCACCGGCTTTCGCCTCGCCTATGGCGGCGCGCAGGAACATTATGGCGTGACTCCCGATATCGTCACCCTGGGCAAGGTGATCGGCGGCGGCTTCCCGCTTGCGGCGCTGGGCGCCTCGGCCCGGATCATGGTGCATTTCGACAAGGGGGCGGTGGGTGCCGAACGCTGGCTGATGCAGCTGGGCACCCTGTCGGGCAATCCGGTGGCGGCGGCGGCGGGGCTCAAGACGCTCGAGATCCTGCGCCGTCCGGGTCAGTATGCGCGCCTACGCGATCTGGGTGAACGTTTGATGGCGATGCACGAGCGGGCACTGAACGCACAGGGCATTGCGCACCGGTTGTCGGGCGACGCCACCCTGTTCGACGTCTATTTCACCGAGGCCGCCTGCACAGATTACCGTACTGCCCGCCATGCCGAGCCCGAGCGGGCGCAGGTCTGGAACGCGGTGCTGCGGGCCGAGGGCGTGTTCAAGTCTCCGGGCAAGCTCTATCCCTCGCTGGCGCTGGGCGAGGAGGAGTTGGAGCGGACCGAAGCGGCGCTAATCCGTGCGGCGGCGGCGGTTGCGGCGGTCAAGGAATAGGCAAAAGGAATCGCCGGGCCATGGGGACTTGTGCCACGGGCGCAAAGACCTAAGCTGGAGCGATGGATCCTGTTGCGGACCTCAATCACTGGATGATGACCCGGGGTCGCTGTTCTGACGATCCTGTCGAGGTGGTGTCGCGGTATTGCGCGACACTGGTGGATGCCGGCGTGCCGCTCTGGCGGGTGAATATCGGCCAGCGGTTTGCCAACCCCCTGCTGATCGCGTGGGGCATCGTCTGGACGCCCGATGGCACCGAAACCTATGATGTCACCCATGCGCGCATGCTGACCGACGACTATATCGGCAGCGCCTTTGAATACATCCTGACCCATCAGAAACCGCTGCACAAAAGCCTTCGCAGTCTTGATCGCGACAAGGACCATGTTTCCTACCTCGAATTCGCCGCGGCGGGAGGCACCGATTATTACGCGACGCTGCTGCAATATGGCGACGGATCGCTGCACGGCTGCACCTTTGCCACCCGCGACAGCGGCGGGTTCCGCCCGGAACATCTGGCAATGATCGAGGCGTCGAAACCGGGCCTGTCCTCGGCGCTGGAGCCGATGACGATGCGCAAGTCCACCCAAAGCCTGCTGCGCACCTATCTTGGCGACGGGCCCTCGCAGGAGGTCTGGAACGGGACCGTCAGGCGAGGTGAACGCAAGACGCTGGAAGCGGTGGTCATGTTCACCGATCTGCGCGGCTTTACCGCCTTTTCCGAAACTGCGGGCGAGGACGCGGTCTTTGACGCGCTGGACGGGTATTTCGAACTAGTGGTTCAGTCGGTGGAAACCTTGGGCGGTGATGTGCTCAAATTCATGGGGGACGGTATCTTGTCGGTCTTTGCGATTTCCACGCCGGAAGAGCGAAACGGAAAGTGTCGGCAAGCTACCCGCGCGGCGCAGGAGGTTCTCAAGGGGCTGGCGGTCTTGAACGATGCGCGCAGGAAGGCGAACCAGTCACCGCTGAACATCGGCATTGGCATGAATGTGGGCCGGGTCAGCTATGGCAATATCGGCAGTCCCGGCAGGCTCGACTTTACGGTGCTGGGACCTGCGGTGAACGTGGCAAGCCGGATCGAGGGATTGACCAAGACGCTTGGCGACCGGGTGCTGGCAACCGCCGGCGTGGCCCTGTCGTCGCCCGGTATGTTCGCGTCGCGCGGCAATCATCGGATCCGCGGACTCAGCCACGAAATAGAGGTGTTCGGCATGAAAGAGGTGGTAGGCTGAAACCCCGGAATGCGCGTCTGGTCTGGCCGCGGTTCCGGATCGGTCGAACCCTCAGAACTCGGCAGTGGCGCGCATGGCCAGCGCCCCGTCCGCGCGCCGGGCCCAGAGTGTCAGGCCGTCGCCCTCGGCCCGGCCCTGAATGTCAAAGGGGGCAAGGCCGGCAATCGGCGCCAGCCCCCGGAACGAGAAGGCGCGCAGGGGCCGCCCGGCCTGCGCGCTGGCCAGATCGGCCAGCAGGGTGGCGGTCAGCGGGCCGTGAAACACCAGCCCGTCATAGCCTTCGACCGTGCGGGCATAGTCGACATCGTAATGGATCCGGTGTCCGTTGAAGGTGAGCGCGGAATAGCGAAACAGCATCACCTCGGTCGGCGCGATTCGGCGCGAGAACTCGGCACCATCGGGCGCGGGGGCGGGCGTGGGCGCAGGGGCGTCCGGCGCCGGATCCTCGCGATAGACGATGTCGTGTTCTTCGGTCAGGGCAGGAACGCCATCCTGGAACAGCTCGTGCCGGACGGTGACAAAGCAGAGCTTGCCGCTGCGCCCCTCCTTCTCGGTGATCGAGGCGATGGTCGAGCGTTTGCTGGCGGCCCGCCCCAGGATCAGAGGGCGGTCAAAGTGGAACCGGCCGCCCGCCCACATCCGGCGCGGCAGCGAAACGGGCGGCAGGAAGCCGCCCTTTTTCGGATGCGCGTCACGGCCCAACTCGCTGGCGCGGCGCGCCTCGAGGAAATAGAGCCAGTGCCAGAGCGGCGGCAGCGCGTCGCCCTCGGCCAGGTCCGGCTCGCGGTCGAGCGTGGCCTGAAGAAAACGCGCGGGTTGGGCGCGCAGCGTGTCCTCGGCGCGTGTCTGCCGGCCCAGCCAGTCTTGCAGATTGCTCTCGGTCATCGCCGGGGTCCTTTCCGTCAACGTTTCAACCCGCCTCCTGCCGCAGAAATGTGGCGATATCGGCGGCCTGCGGCCAGCGCAGCAAGACGTGATACTGCGACACAGGGCGCCCGGTGATCTCGTGCCATTTCGCCGCAAGCCGGTCGGGCGGCATCGGGTTCTGTGGTGCGCCCAGCGGATAGGCGCAACTGGCGCTCAGTTCAAGGCCGTCGGAAAGTGTGATGTGCAGGCGGTCGGGCTGCTCGGGATCAAAGTTCAGCGAGCGGTCACGCACCGGCTCGGCGCGCAATTCGGTCAGCGCGATCAGACGGCGGATCTCGGGCTCGGTCCAGAATTCGGCGGCGCCATCGGCCAGCGTCAGCCCGCCCGAAACCAGCATCCGCGCGATCGAGGCGGGGGCGGAAAACAGCGCCTCGGCCTGGTTGCGGGGCTGGTGAAAGGGCAGGATCGCGTGGTGGAAATCGGGCAGGCTGGCCCGGATCGCGACGATACCGGCGGTCTCGCCGTTCAGGCGGGTGCGGATTTCGGCCGCTGCCGTCATCAGCCGGTGGGTATAGCCGCAGGATGGCCAGGGCTTGAAGGCCAGCCCGTATTGCAACAGGCCCCAGGGCGTGCCCAACTGATCGAGGATCGCGGCTAGCCGCGCCGGATCATGCGGCGCCAGCAACCCGACAAAGCCGCGCCTGTCATCCAGCACATGCGGTTGCGCGGTGGCGCCCGCCCGGGCCAGCAGCGCCGCCTCGACCCCGGTGCGCGCGGCGAACCCGGCCTGAAGTGGTTTGGCGGTGCTGCCGAATTGCGCGGTATAGCCCATCGCCTGCGAGACCGAGAGCGCCAGCGCATGTTCCGCCTGATCCGCGCTCAGCCCCAGCAGCCGTGCCACCGCCGCTGCCGCGCCGATGGCGCCCAGCGTCGCAGTGGCGTGAAAGCCGCGTTTGTAATGGTCGAGCGTGATCGCCTCACCCAGCCGCATGATCACTTCGATCCCGACCGCATAGGCCGCCAGCAACTCGGCGCCGCTGACGGGGCGCAGATGCGCCGCTGCCAGCAGCGCTGGGAACAGGACAACGGTGGGATGGGTGTTGCCCGGCTCCTCCCAGTCGTCCATGTCCCAGGCATGACCGGCGACCGCGTTCACAAGCGCCGCCGTCGGGGCGGGCAGGGTCAGCGCCGTGCCCAGAACCGGTACCGGGCCGTTGCCCAACGGTGCCAGCGCGGCGCGGCTGCGGCTTGCCGCAGGGCTGTCGGCCCCGGCAAGGATACAGGCGATGCAATCGAGAATGGCGGGGGCAGCGACCGCCTCGACCGCCGGGTCGGGCCGGGCAGTCACGGCAAAGCGGGCCAGATGAGAGGCCGTGTTCATGGCGCGCCCACGATGTTTTCCAGCGTGCCGACACCGCCGACAGTAACGGCCACCCGGTCGCCCAGGCGCAGAAAGGCGGGCGGTGTGCGGCTGCCTCCGGTGCCGTCTGGCGAGCCGGTGGCGATGATGTCGCCTGTCTCCAGCGGCTGGATATGCGAGATATAGGCGATCAGCTCAGCCAGACCAAAGATCATCCCGGCGCCGCTATCGGACTGCATCAGGGTTCCGTTCACCCGCGTTTGCAATGTCATCTCGGCAATATCGCCTGTCTCGTCGGCGGTGGTGATCCACGGCCCCCAACTGCCCGAGGCGTGGAAGTTCTTGCCCGCATGGACCGAGTGTTTCATCCAGCCCCGGACCGAACCTTCGTTCATCGCCGAATAGCCCAGCACATGGCCCAGCGCGGCCTCGGGCGAGATATGACGGCCGGGCCGACCGATCACCGCAACGATCTCGCCCTCGAAATCAAAGCTCTCGGCGGCGGCACCTTGCGGCATTTCCAGCTTGGTTCCGTGACCCACCAGTGTTTGCGGATGGCGCGAGAACAGCACAACATGGCCCGGATCGGGCGGCGGCACCCCATCGACCGGGTAGGGTTTGCGATAGTTCATGCCGGCGCAGATGATCTTGCCCGGCTCGGGGATCGGCGGCAGCCAGACGAGACCCTCCAGCGACAGCGCCGCGCCGCATTGGCCCGGCAGATCGGCCACCGGGCGGGTGCGCAGATAGTCGCGCAGGGTGGGGCAGGCGGCGCGCAGCGCGGGCAGGGCGGGATGCGCGCCCGCATCGGTGATCACCCCATAGCCGGGCGCGCCGTCAACAAGGAACGAGGCAAGTCTCATGTCCGCTCTCCCTCAAATGCCGCCTCGCGTGCGCGGATCACCGCGCAGAGTGTATCGTTATAGGGGGTTGGAATACCCAGCGCCGCGCCCAGCGGCGGGATGGCGCCATTGATCGCCTCAAGCTCGGAGCGCCGCCCCGCCTCGTGATCCTGCAACATCGAGGGTTTGGCCGTGCCCACCCTCTCGGCAAAGGCGGTGACATAGGCAACCGGGTCGTCAAAGGAGAACGCCACCCCGCGCGCGCGGCCGACCGCATATGCCTCGGCCATGCAGCCCAGTGCCACCGCCCAGCGTTCGGGATCGGCGCGCAGATCGGCAACGGTACAACCAAAGGCGGTGCAGGGGGCCGACAGCGTGACATTGCACAACAGCTTTTCCCAGATCAGCCGGTCGATATCGGCAAAGGTCTCGACCTCGAACCCGCCACTGCGCCAGATCCCGGCCACCTGTTCCAGGCGCGGATCGTCGCCGCCGGTCATGGCGCCCAGCCGGATCAGCTTCATCGCTGTGTGCCGCGCATGGCCCGGCCCGACCATGGCGGCGCCGAACCCCTCGGCCACGCCCAGCAGCACCCGGTCGGCGGGCAGGTGGCGGGCGATGCGTTCGCCCGCGCCCAGCCCGTTCTGGATCGTCAGCACCAGCGCATGTTCCGGCATCGTGGCCGCGATGGCCCGCGCCGCCGGTTCGACGCCCGCCGCCTTGGTCGCCAGGATATAGAGGTCGCAGGGACCGGCCCGGGTCAGGTCCTCCATCGCTTCGACCTGGCGGGACAGGAGCGTTCCCGATGGCCCGTCCACACGCAGGCCCCCGGCATTGATCGCCGCCACATGCGCGGCCCACATGTCCACGGCCCGCACCTGATGCCCGGCTTCGGCCAGGCGGGCGGCATAGATCGACCCCATGGCGCCGCAGCCGACGATTGCGATTTTCATGCGAGAGGCTCCTGTTCAATGGGCAGGCCGAATTGGTCCGCCAGCTCGGCGCGCAGGTCGCGCGGCAGGTGGTTGGGCCTATGGCGGTCCAGCAGAGTGGCGGCCCGGGCCGAGGCACGCGCGCCCATGTCGGCACGCGCGCCCAGGGCCCAGTCGCCAAGTTGCGCGCGGTCTGCGATCTCGGGGTAGAGAAAGTCGCTGCGCATCCGGGCATAGGTCTCGGGACGGCCCAGAAAATGGCCTTCGCCGCGCACCACCTCGGCAATCGCCTCCAGCGCCAGTGTCTCGGGCGTGATCTCGGGCGCGATATTGGCGCGCAGGATCGCGCCCAGCATGTCATTGTCGGCCACCATGGCACCGAAATGCACCGCCATCAGCCCGGCCTGGCTGCCGGCGGCCTGGGTGATCAGGTTGGCCCCGGCCTGAAGCGCGGTGTTGATGGTCAGCGCCTTTTCGTAACCGGACTGGAAATCGGGCAGCTTGCTGTCGGTGGCGCCCGCGATCACCGAACAGGGCAGGTCCCAGAACCGCAGCACCTGCACCGCCAGCCCGGTGGCCATCGCCTGTTCGCCCGCACCGCCCGCCAGCCCGCCGCTGCGCAGGTCGGTGATCATCGGGCGCGGTCCCGCGATGCGCGGCGCGTTCGGGTCGAGCGCATGGACAAAGGCCAGCCCCGCGAGTGCCTCGGCCAGGGTCTGCGCCACAGATCCCGCCAGCGTCACCGGGCTCGACGCGCCCAGTTGGCCGAACACGTTGCAATGCACCGGGATGCCCGCGCGGACCGCCTCGGCCATCACCTCGGCGCTTTCGGCGTGAAACCTGAGCGGGGGCACCGCGTGGTTGATGTTGAGCGACAGGAAGGGCCGGGCGCGGAACGCCGCCTCGCCGCCCGCAATCCGGTGGCAGAGCGCGGCAAGCGGCGCCACATGGCCCGGTTCGGTTGCCTGCACCATCACGTGTTTGGCGGTACCCGCCAGCGCGGCGGCGGCGGTGGCCAGGTCGAAGCGCAGCGGATCGGCCACGTCACCCGCCACCAGCGAGCGGGCGAAGAACTGCACATGATCCAGCGCATCGGCCAGCCGGGCGGCATCGAAGAGATCGGCAAGTCTGGAAGGACGGTAGTCGCCGCTCTCTGCGTCCATCACATTGGGCGCGGCGCCTCCGGTGCCGGCATAGGCGCGGGTGCCGCCCACGCTCAGGTCATGGGTCGGGTCCTGACCGGCCAGCAGCACCCGGCGCGGCATTTCGGCCAGCGTCGCCTCGATCAGGGCGCGCGGGTAGAGAAGGCGGCCCTGATCCAGGCGACCCCCTGCCGCAAGGATGGCATCGCAGACGACCGGCGGGGCCTCAGCCATGCCGATTGTGGTGAGGATGATGATCGCCGCCTCGGCCAGTTGCGTGACCGCCTCGGCCGGGACCGGGTGCCAACTGCCACCATGGGCGGCGGTCGCGGGTCGCTCTATGGGACTGGTCTCGGGGGTGGCTCTGCGTTTGCGTCTACTCATGTCGCGGATACTTCCAGCCTGTCGGCCAATGTCTCGATCTGTCTCCAGGTGTCGCGCGGGACCGACACGACGCCGCCCGAGGCCGCCCGGTGCGCGCGTTCGCGCTCGCCCGGGATCTCGACACCGGAACTGCCCGGCGCGGGCGGGCAGCGGCGCAGCTCGTCCAGCACCTCTTCGGCGGCGGCGGCCATGGCGGGGGCATCTCGGAACCGCTCTGCCGAGAGCGCGATCAGCAGCCAGTTGCATTCGGTGGTCGAGGGGCCCAGCAGCGCCTCGCCCACCAGCTCGCCCAGCAGGGCAAGGCCAAAACCCTTGTGCCCGCCCGCCGGCAGGATGGCGCCCCCGGCAAAGTAATCCTCGGGGTTGCGGGTGGGGTGGCCTGCGGCGTCGATCACGCAGCCCTCGGGCAGCAGCGCCCCGGCCGAGCGCGCCGCATAGATCCAGCCGCCCGCAATCATCGAGGTGGCGAAATCCAGCACCACCGGCCCCCGGTCGCCACCGGGAATGCCGATGCACCAGGGGTTGGTGGGCAGCATGGCGCGGGCGCCGCCATGGGGCGCCACCTGCCGCCAAGTCTGGCGATTGCCGCCGCCCAGGCAAATGGTCAGGCACCCGGCCTCGGCCGCCGCCTCGGCAAAGGCGCCGTGCCGCCCGGTATGGCCCACGTGACGGATCGACAGCGCCGACAGACCCCGCGCGCGCGCCTCGTCACAGCAGGTATCATAGGCCAGCCGCAGGGCGGGGATGCCGATCCCGCCATCTGCCTCGACCCGAGTCGGGCCGCCTGCGTCGTCGCGCACCACCCGTGGGCGGCCCGAGGGCGTCAGATAGCCGCTTTCGACCTGGGCGGCATATTCCAGCACCCGCATCACCCCGTGGCTTTCCACTCCCGACATGCTGGCGTCGACCAGATGCGCGGCCACCTCATCGGCGATGTCGGGGTCAAACCCCAGAGCCTGGAAAATCGCGTCGAGCCTGGATTGCACCTCTGTCGCGGGCAAGCGAGTGCGACCGCTGGCAAGGGTCAGCTTGCTGTTGGGGTCCTGCATTGCTTGCGTCCTTGACAAGGCATCCACGGGCACGGCTCATCCGTCTTGCGGTGAAGCCTAACGGGATGCAATCAACTAAAAAATAGGTTAAAGGGGAAGCTTGATATTTCCTTGAATGAACGATGATGACGCGCCCCAGCTTGCCCCTGCACCAAATCCAGGCCTTTGACGCGGCGGCCCGGCATCTGAGCTTTACCCGTGCTGCGCGCGAGCTCAACGTGCTTGGCCCGGCGGTGGGCCGGCAGGTGGCACAGCTTGAGGCCGATCTGGGCGTGACCCTGTTCCAACGGACCAAGCCGCGCCTGACCCTGACCGTCGAAGGCGCGTTGCTGGCGCGGGCGGTCTCGGCGGGGTTCGAAGCGCTGCACGAAGGGCTGGACCGTGTGCGAGAGCATGACGGGCAAGCCGCCTTGGTGGTTAACGCCGCGATGGGCTTTACCAGCTATTACCTGTTGCCCCGGATGGGAGCATTCCAATCGCGCCACCCCGAGATCGCGCTTCAGGTCGTAACCCGCGACCAGAACCCCGATTACGACCCCGCAACCTGTGACCTGCTAGTGACCTTTGGCACGGCGGGGCTGGCGGGAATGGTATCGCAGCGTGTGATCCCGGAACGGTTGGTTGCGGTCTGTGCGCCCGCTGTACTGGGCGGGCGCGGTCCGCTCAGCCGGGCCGAGCTGGCGGCTGAACGGCTCTTGCATCTGAGCGCTGAGTCCCATTTCGACGACTGGCAACGGTTTTTCGAGGGCAGCGGCGTGACACCACCCAGCCCGCCCCGGCACGATCGGTTTCACAGCTTCATGGTGCATAACCGGGCGGTGCATAACGGCATGGGAATTGGGTTGAGCTGGCGACCCTTTATGGATGACCAGCTGGAAAGTGGCGCGCTCGTTCTGGCGTCGTGCCATGAATGTCGCACCGGGCGAGGCTATTATTGCAACATCACCCCGCGCGGCGCCGGGAAACCCGCTGCGCGTGTATTTCTGGACTGGCTTTGCGGACAGGATGCGGAGGGACAGAACCTCTGCGGCTGACACAGATCGCCCCGCATCGCGGCACGACCAGCATCGCCTCGGTCAAGAAGGGCGTTGGGATGGCGGTGCTGCCTTGCCCGATCCGATCTGGTCCGGGATGGGGTCCGACCCTGAGCGGGTCAGACCCTGTCGTTTACACTCAGGCCGCCTTGCGTGCCGCGCCGCTGCCACGACCGCCGCGCCGACGGCGGTTGCCATTGCCGCCACCGGATTTGCCGGGCTTGCCGCCGGGGCCCTTGCGGGCGGCCGGTTTGGCCGGATCTTCGATCGGTTGCCAGGGGCGGCCCGAGGCGATCGGGATCGCGGTCTTCATCACCTTCTGGATGGCGGCCAGTTCTTCCATCTCGTCAGGGGCGCAGAAGGCCACCGCCGCGCCGTCCTTGCCCGCCCGCGCGGTGCGGCCGATCCGGTGCACATAGGCATCGGGCACATTGGGAAGTTCATAGTTGTAGACATGTTTCACGTCGGGGATGTCCAGACCGCGCGCGGCCACGTCGGTGGCCACCAGCACCCGCACATCCGCCGATTTGAAAGCGGCGATAGCGCGGTCGCGCTGGCCCTGGCTCTTGTTGCCATGCACGGCGGCGGTGGCGAACCCGGCTTTTTCCAACGTCTTCGACAGTTTTTCGCAGCCCCATTTGGTGCGGCCGAACACGATGGCGCGCTCGTCGCGATGGGTATCGAGCAATTCGATCAGCAAGTCGGTCTTGGCCGCCTTGGCGATGAAATGCACCACCTGTGTCACCTTGTCGGCGGCCTTGCCCGGGGGCGAGACCTCGATCCGGCGCGGGCTGTTGAGATAGCTCTGGGCGATCTCGTTCATCAGCTTGGGCATGGTGGCCGAGAACAGCATGGTCTGACGCTCTTTCGGCAGCACCGCCGCGATTTTGCGCAGCGCGTGGATGAAGCCCAGATCGAGCATCTGGTCGGCCTCGTCCAGCACCAGGAAGGAGCAGCTGCCCAGATCGACCGCCTTGCGGTCCATCAGGTCCATCAGGCGGCCGGGGGTGGCGACGAGGATATCCACGCCGCGTTCCAGCCGCTTGATCTGCGGGTTGATGGACACGCCGCCCACAACGATCGCCACTTTGAGCGGCGTATCTTCGGTCAGCGCCTTGAGCGTCTCGGCGATCTGTTGCGCCAGTTCACGGGTGGGGGCCAGCACCAGCCCGCGCACGGTGCCACGCGCCGGTTTGCGACCCACCCGGCCTAGCAGGGTGATCAGCGGCACGCCAAAAGCGGCGGTCTTGCCGGTGCCGGTCTGGGCCAGGCCCATCACGTCATGGCCGTTCAGCGCCTCGGGGATCGCACGGGCCTGAATCGGGGTCGGTTCGGTGATGCCCATGGCGGTCAGCCGGCTCACCAGGGCATCATCGAGCCCCATCATGTCAAAATCGCTCACAAAAATCCTTTCGCGCCGCACCCCAAATGGCACGGCGTCACGAGCGGGTCCGCGGAGCCTCGGATCCGGCAGCCTCATGCCCCGGACCGGTCCAGCGGTTTGCCCCATGCGTGAATGTGGGAACGGTTGCGCCTGTCCTGTTGCGACCCTTCCTTCGTGGGCCGGGCGGGTTTTCCCCGCACGTCTTATCTTGTCTGCTCACGCGGCAGAGGACATTGGCGTTAGCGTCCATGTGGATGCTTGCGCGGCAAAAGTCAACCGCCCTGCGCCAATCGCGGCTGGCCCTGTGGCGCAACAGCATGTAAACGGGATTCCCGAATGCCGAGACAGGATGCGCCCATGTCCCAACCGATCATCGCCCGTTGCGAGGCCAAGGGCCTGCGCATGACCGGTCAGCGCCGGGTCATCGCCCGCGTGCTGGAGGAGAGCGACGATCACCCCGATGTCGAGGAGCTGTATGCCCGCGCGTCGAAGATGGATGCGGCGATCTCGATCGCAACGGTCTACCGGACGGTGAAACTGTTCGAGGAGGCGGGGATTCTCGACCGGCTGGAATTCGGCGACGGGCGCGCGCGTTACGAGGATGCCGAGCGCGACCATCACGACCACCTGATCGACATGAATTCCGGCGAAGTGATCGAGTTTTGCGATCCCGAGATCGAGGCGCTGCAGGAACGGATCGCCGAGAAGCTGGGCTATCGTCTCAAAGGGCACAAGCTTGAGCTGTACGGGGTGCCGATCCGCAAGGGCTAGGCATTTCGGGGACGCTGCTGTGGGGCGCTGCCCCCAGCCTACAAAATTCGTCGAATTTTGTAGGCTTCCCCCGGAGTATTTTCGGCGAAATGAAGGGGAGGGGCGTCAGTCTGCGGGCCTTGCCCGGACCTGACGCATGGCGCCGCCAGTGCCGGTCACCCGCAGGTTTTCGCCATTGTCGAGCAGCTCCACGTCAGCCTTTACGAGCTTGCCTGTCCAGCCATGTTTGCTGCGCGCAAGCGCTGTGGTCTCGGGCGCGTTGCTGAGACGGTCCCAGACCAGTTCGGTGCAGTCGCCATTGACCGCGAAATTACCGTAGATGCCATGTTCCCTGAATTCATAAGTGCCGCCTGCCCAAGGGCAGGCGCCTGCGGTTGTGGCGGTCACGAGGCAGAGGGCGGCGGATGCAAAGAGGCGGGTCATGTCATGTCCAATCGAGAGGGCTGATGTCGGATATCGCCAAGCATAGCGCGGATTGGGCTTTGTTGACAGGAAAAGGGCGGAGCCCGAACGCTTTGCCATCACCCGGCGCGATGGGGGGCTCCACGTCTTTTGATCGGTGGCGCCGCGTTTACGCTTGCCGCGGCACCGAACATACGCTTTGGCTGAAAGTGGACCCGGCCCCTTGCGGCCAGCGAGAGGCTTTGACCCATGAACAACGTAAACGGCATCCTGCTGGTTGTCGCCGCGATGGCGGCCTTTTCGATCGAGGACATGTTTATCAAGAAACTGTCCGTCACGGTACCAATCGGGCAGATCCTGCTGGTGTTGGGGGTGTTCTGTTCGGCCACCTTCCTGACCATGGCGGTGGCCACGCGCAAGCGGGTGTTCAGCCGCGCCGCCTGGTCGCCCTTGTTGCTGATCCGCGCCGCGACCGAGGCGGTGAGCGCGCTGACCTTTGCCACGGCTCTGTCACTGGTCGACCTGTCCACCGTTGCGGCCGTGTTCCAGGCGATGCCGCTGGTGGTGACGATGGGGGCGGCGCTGTTTCTGGGTGAACAGGTGGGCTGGCGCCGCTGGAGCGCCATCACGGTCGGCTTTGTCGGTGTCCTGATGATCATCCGCCCCGGCATGGCCGGGTTCCAGCCTGCGCAGCTTCTTGTCGTGGCCTCGGTCATCAGCGTGGCGGCGCGCGATCTGATCACCCGGCGGATCGACGCGCATGTGGCCTCGGCGGTGGTGTCGTTCCAGGCCTATCTGGCGTTGATCCTTGGCGGGGGCGGGATACTGTTGGTCTCGGGGACCGCGCTGGTTCCGGTCGAGCCGGGCCATTGGGTCCCCTATGCGGGCGCGATCCTGTTCGGGGTTCTGGGCTATTACGGCATCGTCACCGCGATGCGCGTGGGCGAGGCCTCGGTCGTGACGCCGTTCCGCTATACGCGGCTCTTGTTCTCGCTGCTTGCCGGGGTGCTGGTGTTTGGCGAGCGGCCTGATTGGCCCACTCTGGCGGGCGGCGGGCTTATCATCGGCTCGGGGCTTTACACCTTTCTGCGCGAACGGCGGCTGGCGCGGGAACTGGCCTTTGCAACGGGTTGAGCGGTCGCGGTGGATTGTTGGCGCAAACAGCAATTTGTTAGCCCTAACTGCGCGTTTTTGCGCGTGTTAGCGATAGCAGGTGAGGTTTACTTTCGCCCCGCGGCTGTTATGAGAGCGGCAATCCAATTGCAGAGTCGGGGACCGATTTCATGAGCACCATCATCGATATTCACGCGCGCGAGATTCTGGACAGCCGGGGCAATCCGACCGTCGAGGTCGACGTGGTTCTGGAAGACGGCACCATGGGCCGCGCCGCCGTGCCCTCGGGGGCGTCGACCGGTGCCTATGAGGCGGTCGAACGCCGCGATGGCGACAAAAATCGCTACATGGGCAAGGGCGTGCTGGAGGCGGTGGCCGCCGTCAACGGCGAGATCGCCGAGGAACTGGTTGGCTTTGACGCCACCGAGCAGGTGGCCATCGACGCGGCGATGATCGAACTGGACGGGACCGAGAACAAAGGCCGGCTGGGCGCCAACGCCATCCTGGGCGTGTCGCTGGCCGTGGCCAAGGCGGCGGCGGATTTCACCACGCAGCCGCTCTATCGCTATGTCGGGGGCACTTCGGCCCGGGTGCTGCCGGTGCCGATGATGAATATCATCAATGGCGGCGAGCATGCCGACAACCCGATCGACATCCAGGAATTCATGATCATGCCGGTGGCGGCGGAGAATATCCGCGACGCGGTGCGCATGGGAGCCGAGGTGTTCCACACGCTGAAGAAGGAACTGTCGGCGGCGGGTCTGGCGACTGGTGTGGGCGACGAGGGCGGGTTTGCCCCGAACCTGTCGAGCACTCGGGACGCGCTGGATTTCATCCTGAAAGCCATCGAGAAGGCAGGCTACAAGCCGGGTGACGATATTCACCTCGCGCTGGATTGCGCGGCCACCGAATACTTCAAGGATGGGAAATATGTCTTTGCTGGCGAAGGGAAAACCCTTTCAAGCGAAGAGAATGTCGACTATTTGGCGGCTTTGGTTGCCGACTACCCGATCATCTCGATCGAGGATGGCATGGCCGAGGATGACTGGGCGGGCTGGAAGGCGCTGACCGACCGTCTGGGTGGCAAGGTGCAACTGGTAGGCGACGATCTGTTCGTGACCAACCCGGCTCGTCTGGCCGAGGGGATCGCCAAGGGCTGTGCCAACTCGATGCTGGTCAAGGTGAACCAGATCGGATCATTGACCGAGACGCTGCGGGCCGTCGATATGGCGCACCGCGCGCGGTACACCAACGTGATGAGCCACCGGTCGGGGGAGACCGAGGATGCCACCATCGCCGATCTGGCTGTGGCGACCAATTGCGGTCAGATCAAGACCGGCTCGCTGGCGCGTTCGGACCGGCTGGCCAAGTACAACCAGCTGATCCGGATCGAGGAAGCCTTGGGCGAGGTCGCCGAATACGCCGGCCGTTCGATCCTTCGCGGTTGAGGACCTCTCTGATATGGTTCCCTTCGGAGCGTCGGAGGGGACCGTGATCGAGATCGTAACACCACAAACGACCGAGCAGTTTGACGCGGTCCGACAGCTATGCTGGCAATACCGCGATTTTCTGCTCGCGGTGTCACCGCAGAGCAAGGTGATCGCCGAAACCTTCTATCCGGTTGAAAAATATGCTGCGGTGATTGACCGGCTGGAGGAGGAGCACGCGGCTCCAACGGGCGGGATACGGCTGGTGCTGGCGCGGGGTGAGCCTGTCGGCTGCGGCATGTTTCACACGCTGGAACCCGGCATTGCCGAGATCAAGCGGGTCTATCTGACCGACGCGGCGCGCGGGCAGGGTGCGGGGCTGGCGTTGATGAACGCGTTGGTCCAGGCCTGCCGGGAGCAGGAGTTCTTGCTGATACGGATGGATACGGGTGCGCCGCTGGAGGCGGCGCAGAGGCTGTATGACGCGATGGGGTTCGCCCGGCGAGGTCCTTATTACGATCCGCCCGAGATTGCCCGCGACTTCCTGCGCTTTTTCGAAATGCGCCTGTGAGGCGTGTCCAAGGGGGCGCTGCCCCCTCGGCCCGTGCGGGCCTCACCCCCGGAGTATTTCCAACCAGAAAGAAGAGCTTTTGCCGGGACGGCCGGCAGGGTTTGGCGATCTATACCCCTTCCACGATGACCA
This sequence comes from Ruegeria sp. YKSF070, assembly GCF_059612725.1. Classification (NCBI taxonomy): domain Bacteria; kingdom Pseudomonadati; phylum Pseudomonadota; class Alphaproteobacteria; order Rhodobacterales; family Roseobacteraceae; genus Ruegeria; species Ruegeria sp. YKSF070. The sequence goes on from NZ_JBXWRD010000033.1 coordinate 33,797, forward strand.
GATCGGTCTCGGCCGCCTCTTCACGGACCAGACGCGCAGCCTTGTAGGCCTCGGACTCGTAGAAAGCGCGGGCCTGTTCGAGGCTGTCGAATTCGACGATGATGCAGGTTCCGGTGGCCGCGCCCTCGCGGTGATCGATGTTCGGGTTGCGAACAAGGACCCGGCCGCCGAAGTCCTTGATCGCCGGGGCCGACATGGATTTGAAACGCTCGAACGTTTCGGGATCGTGGACGCGAATATGGGCGACGATATAGGCTTTGGGCATTGAAATCCTCCATGTGCTATGCGCCGATGCTAGCACGAAATGTGGCAGGCGACGGAAGCGGAATGATAGACGCCCTGATTTTCGACGTGTTCGGAACCTGCGTGGACTGGCGCGGATCGGTCTCACGCGCGGTTTCGGCGCTTCTGCCAGACATTGATGCCGAGGCCTTTGCGACAGCCTGGCGCGCCGAATACGACCCGGCGATGGCGCGGGTTCGCGATGGCGCGCGGGGTTATGTGCCGCTCGACGATCTGCATCTGGAGAATCTCGACCGGGTGGCACAGGCTTTTGCGATCGAGATCCCGGACCGGTTGCGCCTGAATGCGGCCTGGGAGCGGCTTGACCCCTGGCCCGATGTGGTGGCCGGGCTGGAGCAGCTCAAGAGAGAGGTGATCATCGCGCCGTGCTCGAACGGGTCGATTGCCCTGATGACCCGGCTGGCGCGCCACGCCGGCCTGCCTTGGGATTGCATTCTGGGGGCGGATATCGCGCGAGGATACAAGCCGCAGCCAGAGGTCTACCTAGCCGCCTGCGCTGCGCTGCGCCTGCCGCCTGAGTCTGTGATGATGGTCGCCGCGCATAACGACGACCTGGCCGCGGCGCGGGCGGTGGGGATGCGGACCGGTTTCGTGCCACGCCCGCGCGAGCATGGGCCGGGACAGGTGCGGGATCTGCGCCCGGAAAGTGATTGGGATCTGGTGGCGCGGGATTTCCTTGACCTTGCAAAACAGGTTTCGGGAAGCCGGAAACGCTGACTGGCGGTGTATCGGGTCGCGTCTTCGCCACGGCTGGCGCTGGGGTCGTGCGGTCAGAGGCGCTTGCTCATCAGCATCTCGTCCGGGCGGGGGGCGAAACGGGCGCGGGCGAAGAGCCGCTGGGCAGCTTCGTTTTGGCGGTCGACCTCGAGATGCAGGGCCCTCATTCCGGCGGCGGCCAGCGCCTTGGGCAGCTGGCCGAGCACTTCGCTGGCGATACCACGGCCGCGCACGGCCGGGCGCAGCCAAATCTCTTTGATGAACCCGTCCAGCCCGCCGAATTCCACCGACCAGCCAAAGGTAACGATGACATAGCCGAGAGGCGCGCGGGCGGGGCCGATAAGGTAGACACAGCCATGCGGGATGCCGTCGAGCAGCGGCTGCAGGGCCTCGCGGCGGGCCTCCTCAGACCCATGCAGACCCTGTTCGGCGTGAAAGGTGCCGACCATGGCGGTCAACCGGTCGAGGTCCTCGGGACGGGCGAGGTGCAGCGCGGCGCTCATAACCGTGCCAATCGGTCTGTCAGCAGGGAGAAAAAGCCGTGGGCGTCAATGTCGCCGATGAAGAGCGCGTTGGGCGCCCGGTCGGTGACCCGCCACCAGTCGGCGACGGTCATGCCGAGGGTCAGTTCCGAACCGATCTCGACCGCGACATTGATGTGACGACCCGAGAACAGATCGGGGGCGAGCAGATAGGCGGTAACGCAGGGATCATGCAGGGGGGCGCCTTCGGAGCCGTATTTCTCCTTGTCGAAGCGCTCGAAGAAGTCGGTCATCTGGGCGACCGCGATGCCGGCGGGAGTGCCGAGCGCGCGGAAGGCGTCGTTGCGTGCCTTGGTGACCAGCGCCTTGTGGGTGACATCAAGCGGCATGACGACGATGGGGGTGCCGGATTTGAACACGATATCAGCGGCTTCGGGGTCGACGTAAATGTTGAATTCGGCGGCGGGGGTGATGTTGCCCACCTCGAAATAGGCGCCGCCCATCAGCACGATTTCCTGCACGCGGCCGACGATGTCGGGAGCGCGGCTGAAGGCGGTGGCGATATTGGTGAGCGGACCCAGCGGGCAGAGCGTCACCGTACCCGGCGCCTGGGCGCGCAGGGTGTCGATGATGAAATCGACCGCATGGGCGTCTTGCAGAGGCATGGTCGGGTCAGGCAGGTCGGGGCCGTCGAGCCCGGTCTTGCCATGCACGTGTTCGGCGGTGACCAGCTTGCGCGCGATGGGCGCGTCGCACCCGGCATAGACCGGTACATCTGGCCGTCTGGCCAATTCGCAGATGATGCGGGCATTTTTTGCGGTCAGCGGCAGCGGCACGTTACCCGCCACGGCGGTGATGCCCAGCACCTCGATCTCGTCGGGGCTGGCCAGCGCCAGCAGGATGGCAACCGCGTCGTCCTGGCCGGGATCGGTGTCGATGATGATCTTGCGGGGGGGCATGGGTGTCTCCGGTCGTGTCGGGGTCAGTGGTGACAGGTGCGCAGGCGTCTGTCCAGAGGGGGACAGAGGGGCGCTGCCCCCGCGCCTGGCGGCGCTCCCCCGGAGTATTTGCGGCGGAATGAAGGGTCAGGGGCGGGCTTTTTCCTCGGTCTTGACCTGATTCCAGAGCGCGTCCATCTCGTCCAAGGTGCTCTCTTCGGGGGTCTTGCCCCGTGTCGCCAGCCGCGCCTCGATCTGGGCGAAGCGGCGGGTGAACTTGGCATTGGTGCGGCGCAGCGCGGCCTCTGGCTCGACGCCGAGGTGACGGCCGAGGTTGACGAGGACAAAGAGGAGGTCGCCGAATTCATCCTCGATGGCATCCGCATCGAGGCTGTCGCGCGCCTCGACCAGTTCGCGGGTCTCTTCGGCGATCTTGTCGAGCACCGGACCCACATCGCCCCAGTCGAATCCCACACGGGCGGCGCGTTTTTGCAGCTTGAAGGCGCGCAGCAGGGCGGGCAGGCCGAGTGCTACGCCTTCGAGCGCGCCTTGCTGGGCCTTCTCCGCCCGTTCAGCGGCCTTGATCGTCTCCCAGTCGCGGGTCTGCTGTTCGGCAGACTTGTCGCGGGTCTCGTCTCCGAACACATGCGGGTGGCGGTCAACCATCTTGTCGGACATGGTGCGCACCACGTCCTGAAAGGTGAAATGCCCGGCCTCGGCCGCCATCTGCGCATGAAACACCGATTGGAACAGCAGATCGCCCAGTTCTCCCTTGAGTTCGTCCCAGGCGCCGCGCTCGATCGCGTCGGCGACCTCATAGGCCTCTTCGATCGTGTAGGGGGCGATGGTGTCGAAGTCCTGTTCAATATCCCATGGACAGCCGGTATCCCGGTCGCGCAGGCGGCGCATGATCTCCAGCAGGCGCTCGATTCCGGCCGATTGGTCGTGGATCAGCGTATCATCGGGCATTGCGGCGCTCCTCGTTCCAGTGTCAGATGCATCCATCCCGCAGCAAGGCCCCGGAGTCCACCCCCATGCCCGTCATCAACCGTATCGCCGAATTCGCCGCCGACATGACTGCCTGGCGCCAGCATCTGCACACCATCCCCGAACTGGAGTTCGACTGCCACCAGACCGCGGCATTCGTGGCCGAGCGGCTGCGCGAGTTCGGGGTCGACGAGATGCACGAGGGTATCGCCAGCACCGGCATCGTGGCGATCATAAACGGGCAGGGTGACGGCCCCACCATCGGGTTGCGGGCGGATATGGACGCGCTGCCGATCCCTGAGGAGACCGGGGCCGACTATGCCTCGACCCATCCGGGCAAGATGCATGCCTGTGGCCATGACGGGCATACAACCATGTTGCTGGGTGCGGCGCGCTATCTGGCCGAGACCCGCAACTTCAGTGGCCGGGTGGCGCTGATTTTCCAGCCTGCCGAGGAAGAGGGCGGTGGCGCCGATATCATGGTGCGCGAGGGCATCCTCGACCGGTTCGACATTGCCCAGGTCTATGCGCTGCACAATGCGCCGGGCCACAGGGAGGGGTCGTTCTATACCACGCCGGGGCCGTTGATGGCGGCGGTGGATACGTTCGAAATCCATATCCAGGGGCGCGGCGGCCATGGCGCCATGCCGCATGAGACCATCGACCCGGTGATGGCGGCCTGTGGTATCGCGCAGGCGATCCAGACAATCGTCAGCCGCAACCACTATGCGCTGGACGACCTGGTGGTCTCGGTCACCCAAATCCATGCGGGCACCGTCAACAACGTGATCCCCGATACCGCCTATCTGAACGGTACGGTGCGCACCTTTGACCCGGCTGTGCAAAAGATGGTGATGCGCCGGATGAAGGAGATCGTGGCGGGGCAGGCGGCCTCTTACGGGGTGACCGCAGAGCTGGACTATGTGGTGGGCTATCCCGCCACCGTCAACGACGCCGCCAAGACCGAATTTGCCGCCGAGGTGGCGCGCGAGGTATCGGGCGCGGCCAATGTGGTGGCCGATGGCGGGCGCGAGATGGGGGCCGAGGATTTCAGCTATATGCTGGAAAAGCGGCCGGGCGCCTATCTGTTCATCGGTCAGGGCGACAGTGCCGGGCTGCACCATCCGAAATACAATTTCAACGACGAGATCGCGCCGGTGGGGGCGTCCTTCTTTGCACGGATCGTGGAGAAGGCACAGCCGGTGGCTTGACGTTCACGCGCGTCGCCAACCCGCCGGGAACCCAAGGAGGAGCAAGCAGAAGTGGCTCTAGAAGATGCGAAGTCAGCGGTGGACGAGGCGTTCACCGTACCGGAACTCAAAGGGTTGTCCTTTGAAAATACGTTCGGGGGGGCGGTATCCTTCCTGCGACGGCTTTATACCAAGGACCTGCGTGGCGTCGACGTCGCGGTGACCGGCGTGCCGTTCGATCAGGCGGTGACCAACCGGCCCGGAACCCGCCTTGGGCCGCGTGCCATCCGCGAGGCCAGCACGCTGCAATCCATGGACGAGCCCTATGGCTGGCCGTTCAAGGCGCTGAGCGATCTGGCCATCGTGGATTATGGCGACCTGGCCTTTGACTATGCCGATGTGCCAAGCTTTCCAGGCCGGGTGACCGAGCATATCCGCACCATTCTGGCGGCGGATGTTGCCTCGGTCGTTCTGGGGGGCGATCACTATATCAGCTTCCCGATCCTCAAGGCCTATGCCGAGAAATACGGGCCGATGTCGCTGGTGCAGTTCGATGCCCACACAGACACCTGGCCCGATGACAACATGGACCGCGTCGACCACGGTACCATGTTCTACAAGGCGGTGAAGATGGGGCTGGTGGACCCCGCGCGTTCGGTCCAGATCGGCATCCGTACCACCAACGAGGACACGCTGGGCGTCAACATCATCGACCCGCGCGAGGTCGAGGAGAGCGGCCCGGCGGCGGTGGCGAAAAAGGTCAAACAGATCGTGGGAGACAATCCGGTCTATCTGACATTCGATATCGACGCGCTGGACCCGGCTTTTGCGCCCGGCACCGGCACCCCGGTCTGGGGCGGGCTGACCTCGCTCCAAGCGTCGATCATGTTGCGCGATCTGGGCGGGATCAACATCAAGGGCGGCGACGTGGTCGAGGTCTCTCCGCCCTTCGACACCTCAGGGGCCACCGCGATTGCGGGGGCGCATGTGGCGACCCAGATCATCTGCCTGCTGGGGTGGACCAAGCTCTGTGGGGCGGCCGCAGGCTGAAACGCGGTCTATCCGCCCCTGCTGCCCGAGCGGGGGCGGGTCAGGCGCATTGTGTCAGGTCCTGCGCCAGCATCAGCGCGTTGCCGTCCGGGTCATAGAACGTAGCGGTGCTTACCATACCCTCGATCGTCTCGGTCGGGCCGTCAAAACGGATGCCCGCCGCCTCCATCGCGGCGCGGGCGCTGGCGATATCAGCGACTCCGAAGACCGGCACCGTGTTGCCGGGCGCCGGTTCCGCCTGTTCGCCCAGGCCCAGGGTCACGCCCGGTGTCAGTGTGCGCATCTCGCTCCACCCCGCCTCGTCGATGTGGTGGATCAGTTCGAATCCCAATGTCTCGCGATACCATTCGGCGCTGGCGTGGCGGTCCCGGACCGACAGCGCCAGTGTGATTGTGGTGTCCAATGTGGCGAGGGGCATGGGGTTTATCCTTTTCTTTAAATATAGTAACTATACTTTATGGACATAAACCTGCTTGTCAAGCTGACCGCACGGACCTGGTCCCTGCCGATCCTCGCGAACCTGCATCAGGGCTTACCGGGACGGCAGGCGCCATTGCTGACCGCGACTGGCGCGGGGCGGACCGCTTTTGCGGCAAGCCTTGCGCATCTGTTGCAGCTTGGGCTGCTGGAGCGGAACCCCGGTCACGGCCATCCGCTGCGGCCCGAATTCCGGCTGACCGCAACCGGGCAAGAGGCCGCCGCGCTGGCGGCCCGGCTGCTTGATGCCATGCCCGGCGCGGCCGAGGGCGCCTTGTTGCGGCGCAGCTGGACGGTGCCGATTCTGGCACTGACCGGCCAGCCCAGGCGCTTTTCGGCGATCCGGTCCGACCTGTCCCCGATCACGGACCGGGCGCTGTCGGTGTCGCTGAAACAGCTGGAGGATAATCAATGGCTGCGCCGCGATCTGGACCTGTCCCAGCGGGTGCCGTTCCCGATCTACAGCGCGGCAAATCTCGGGGCCGAACTCAACCGCGCCATCGGCCTTGAGGGCGGATAGCGGGCCGGGCACCGCCCTGTTTCAGCAATTGTCAGTTGTGCGGAAATCTGGGAAAGCTTGCACCTGGACAGCAGGAGGGTGCGCATGAGCGAATTCAACCAGCCCATCGGTGGCAACGATCTGGCCCGGTTCTCGGGGCCGAACACCTTTATGCGGCTGCCGCAGGCGCAGGCGCTGGATGGGCTGGACGTGGCCATTCTGGGAATACCGATGGATATCGGCACCTCGTGGCGTTCGGGCACGCGGTTCGGGCCGAAACAGATCCGTTCGGAAAGCGCGATGATCCGGCCCTATAACATGGCGACCGGGGCGGCGCCCTTTGACAGCTTACAGATTGCCGATATCGGCGATCTTGCGATCAACACGTTTTCGCTGGCCGACAGTTTGCGCATCATCAAGGAGAGCTATGACGCGATCCTGACCCATGACGTGATCCCGGTGGCGATGGGCGGAGATCACTCGATCACCCTGCCGATGCTGCGGGCGATTGCGGCCAGACATGGCCCGGTGGCGCTGGTGCATGTGGATGCCCATGCCGATGTGAACGACGAGATGTTCGGCGAGCGGGAAACCCACGGCACCGTGTTCCGCCGCGCCTATGAGGAAGGGCTGATCCAGCCCGACAAGACCTATCAGATCGGCATTCGCGGCTCGGGCTATGCTGCCACGGATTTCACCGAGGCGCAGGGTTGGGGGTTCCAGCACTTCCCGGCTTGGGAGCTGTGGCACCGCAGCCTGAAGCCGCTGGGTGACGAGATCCGCCGCGATATCGGCGACCGGCCGGTCTATGTCACCTATGATATCGACAGTCTGGACCCCGCTTATGCGCCCGGTACCGGCACGCCGGAGATTGGCGGGCTGACCACGCCGCAGGCGCTGGAACTGATTCAGGCGCTGAGGGGGTTGAAGATCGTCGGCTGCGATCTGGTCGAGGTCTCGCCGCCCTATGACCCGTCGGGCAATACCGCGCTGACGGCGGCAAACCTGCTTTATGAACTGCTCTGCGTGCTGCCCGGCGTGCGGGCGCGCTGAGCGGTGCGGATGCTGATCTGGTTCCTGATCGCGCTGGTGGTGCTGGGTCTGGCCTGGATCCGGCTGGCCCCTTCGGACCCGGCGCGCTGGCACCGTGCACCGCAGGTCACCGCGGACCGCGACATGCGGGGCGGCGTCCTGCGCCGGGTCGAAACGGGGGCGGACGGTCTGGCCCGGTTCGACGCCATCGCGCGCACGGCCCCGCGCACGCGGGTGCTGGCCGGTTCGGTGGCCGAGGGCATGGTGACCTATGTCACCCGCACCCGTGTCTTCGGCTTTCCCGATTACACCACCGCCCGGCAACAGGGGGACCTGTTGCTGATCCATGCGCGCAACCGGTTTGGACGCTCAGATCTTGGGGTAAACCGCGCGCGTGTCGAGCAATGGCTGGCGGCTTTGCGGTAACAGGCGCGAAGACAGGCAGCCGGGTTGCACCTCGCGCCACATCGGCACGTTCAGCGACATCTGGCATTGCGCCATGAACATGCGTCCGTCGACCATCAGGCAGATTGTCTCGCCCAGCTCGATCCGCGCGCCGGAGGTGTCTGTGCAATAACAGTCGATGGTCTTGCCGCCGGGGCCAACGACATCGGCCAGCGCCGGGGGCGCGATGAGCAGGAGCAATGCAAGAAGACGTGTCATGTACATAAGCTAGCACAGCCCAGCCCCTTGACCAAAGCCCCCGGATATCGGACACCGCCGCAATGATCCCAGAAGAACGCCTCGACCAGATTACCCAGCGATTCCAGTATCTGGAGGCCGCGATGGCCGACGGTGCCTCGGGCGGCGATATCGCGCGTCTGGCCAAGGAATATTCCGACCTGCGCCCGGTGGTCGAGCAGATTGCCGCCTGGCGCCAGCTCTGCGCCGATATGGCTGAGGCGAAGGAGATGCTGGGGGACCCCGACATGAAGGCGCTCGCCGAAGAAGAGTTGCCGGTTCTGAAAGCGCGTCTGCCCGAGGCCGAACGCGCGTTGCAACTGGCGCTGTTGCCCAAGGACGAGGCCGACGCGCGGCCCGCAATGCTGGAAATCCGGCCCGGAACAGGCGGCGACGAGGCGGCGCTGTTCGCGGGCGATCTGCTGCGTATGTACCACCGCTATGCCGAAGCGCGCGGCTGGAAGCTGGAGCTGATCGAACTGCAAGAGACCGAGTTGGGCGGCATCAAGGAAGTCGTGGCGCGGATCAGCGGCGAGAATGTCTTTGCCCGACTGAAATACGAAAGCGGCGTGCACCGCGTACAGCGGGTGCCCGAGACCGAGAGCGGCGGGCGCATCCATACCTCGGCCGCGACGGTGGCGGTGCTGCCCGAGGCGCAGGATGTGGATATCCAGATCGACCCGGGCGATATCCGCATCGACACGATGCGATCGTCTGGTGCGGGCGGGCAGCACGTGAATACCACCGATTCCGCGGTGCGCATCACCCATCTGCCCAGCGGCATCGTGGTCACCAGTTCCGAGAAATCGCAGCACCGTAACCGCGAGATCGCGATGCAGGTGCTCAAGACCCGGCTTTACGATCTGGAACGCCAGCGGCTGGACAGCGAACGCTCTGCCAGCCGGTCGGCCCAGGTGGGGACGGGGGACCGGTCGGAACGCATCCGCACCTACAACTTTCCCCAAGGCCGCATGACCGACCATCGCATCAACCTGACGCTCTACAAGCTTGACGCGGTGATGCAGGGTGATCTGGACGAGGTGATCGACGCGCTGATCGCCGACGGGCAGGCGCGCATGTTGGCCGAGATGGGGCAATGAGCGGCCAAACCGCCGCCAAGGCGATGGTCGCCGCCACCGCCCGGCTGCGGGCCGCCGGTGTGCCCGATCCGGCCCGCGACGCGCGGCTGCTCCTAGCCCATGCCGCCCGGATCGAGGCCAGCCGCGTGACCCTGATCGCGCCCGAGGACCTCGCCCCCGAAATCGCCGAGCGTTATGACCAGCTGATCTCGCTGCGCGCGGTACGCGTGCCGGTGTCGCACCTGCTGGGCGAACGCGATTTCTACGGCCGCCGGTTCAAGGTCTCGGGAGAGGTGCTGGACCCGCGTCCCGAAACCGAAATCCTGATCGAGGCGGCGCTGAGTGCCCCGTTCGACCGGGTCCTGGACCTGGGTGTCGGATCGGGTGCGATTCTGGTCACCCTTCTGGGGGAACGTCCTAGCGCCACCGGACTTGGCGTCGATCTGAGCGAGGCCGCCTGTCTGCAGGCCAGCGCCAATGCGGTGCTGCATCGGGTTGGCGCGCGCGCCGATATCCGCCGGTCGGACTGGTTCGAGGTGGTCGAGGGTCGGTTCGACCTGATCGTGTCCAATCCGCCCTATATTGCGCTGAGCGAGATGGATTCTCTGGCCCCCGAAGTGCGCGAGCACGAGCCGGAACTGGCGCTGACCGATGGCGGAGACGGGTTGGGCGCCTATCGCCAAATCGCCGCGGGTGCGCCCGATTACCTGTTGCCCGGCGGCCGGCTGCTGGTCGAGATCGGCCCGACCCAGGCTCGGGCGGTCTCGGACCTCTTTCAGGCTGCGGGCCTTTCGGGTCTGAGGGTGATTCCGGATCTGGATGGACGTGACCGGGTGGTGGCCGCGCATCTGCCACGATGATCCGCAGGGATGCGGCGTAAATGTGCCAGTTTGCCTCAAATTCCCGATATTTTTACTCATAACCTCTTGTCTGCCGGGCCGGGACGTGCTTACTCAGGGGCGTCGTGGCACTTGATGCCCCTTTTGGCGCATCCCCGACAGCAAGCCCAAAAAGTCGATGTCCGGCAACACCAACCGCAAGCGGCGTCGAACGGGTTCATCGGCAAAGACCAACAAGGCTGACGTTAAACATATGAGATCGTCCAAATCCCGTTCGCGGTCGAAGAACAACCGCAACCGGCCCTCTGGCGGCAATGTCGTCAATCGCGTATTCGACAGCTCGGGCCCCGAGGGCAAGGTGCGTGGCACCCCGCAGCAGATCATCGAGAAATACAACCAGCTGGCGCGCGATGCCCAGCTGGCCAATGACCGGGTGGCTGCCGAGAACTTTCAGCAGCATGCCGAGCATTACCTGCGTCTGCTGAGCGAGGCACAGCGCGAGATCGACGCCCGCCGCGAAGAACAGGAACGCCAGAACCGTGAACGACAGGCGGAACGCGACCGTGAGCGCGCCGAACGTCAGGAGCGCGACAACGCGCCCGCCGCAGCGGTGGCCGATCCGTCCAGTGCTCCGCAACCCGATGTGCTCGACCTCGGCTCAGACGAAGGTCCTGATGACGCCAGCGGCCTGGTCGAAACCCCGGAAAGCAAGGGCGAAGGCCGCAAACGCCGCACCGCGCGATCGGAAGAGGTCGCGGCCGCGTCCGATGAGGGCGCGGATCAACCCAAGAAGAAAGCACCGCGCCGCCCGCGTGTCCGCAAACCTGCCGCAGGCGAGGGCGATGCGCCCGATCCACAACCGGGTGGTCCTGCCGAGGCCGCAGAGTAGGATCTGGGGCCTGTTCGCCGAAGCTTCGAAACGTCGTCTCTCGATTGGAGGCGGCGTTTTTTGTCGCGATGCCCATGAACGCGACGACAGGCGTTTTCCTGCAAGGAAAACGCTCAGAAAATGTCCCATTTTCTGACACAGAATTTCTGCGAAATTCTGTTTCGCCCGTTTCAGCGTTCCATTTCCCGCGCCAGCGCGCAGAAGGCTTCGAGCGAGACCTGTTCGGCGCGCTCGGTGGGCTTGATCCCGGCGGCGATCAGACGGTCCTCGATATCGGGGGCCTGTCCCTTGAGCGCCGCGCGGAGCATCTTGCGGCGCTGGTTGAAGGCGGCGGCGACCACGCGGCTGAGGATCGCGGCATCGGCGGGAAAGCGCGGTTCGGGCAGGGCAGTCAGATGGACCACGGCGCTGGAGACCTTGGGGGGCGGGGTGAAGGCCTCGGGCGGCAGCGACATCACGATGCGCGCCTCGGCCCGCCATTGCGCCAGCAGCGCCAGCCTGCCATAGGCCTTGGAGCCGGGTTGGGCCACGATCCGCTCGGCCACCTCGCGCTGGAACATCAGCGTCAGGCTTTGCCAGAAGGGTGGCCAGTCGCGCGGGGTCAGCCAGCGCACCAGTAGTTCGGTACCCACGTTATAGGGCAGGTTGGCGGTGACGCGAATCGGAGGCCTCAGATGGGCCAGCGGGTCGATTTCGAGCGCATCGCCATTGATCACCGCGAGCCGTCCCGGATAGGCCTCGGCGATTTCGGCCAGCGCCGGGAGGCATCTCGGGTCCTTTTCGATGGCCAGTACCCGACGTGCGCCCTCGGCCAGCAGCCCTCGGGTCAGCCCGCCGGGACCGGGTCCGATCTCCAGCACATCGCATGCGCTCAGATCCCCGGCCTGCCGCGCGATCTTGGCGGTCAGGTTGAGGTCGAGCAGGAAGTTCTGGCCCAGCGACTTGCGGGCCGAGAGCTGGTGGTTGGCGATAACCTCGCGCAGCGGGGGCAGGGTGTCGATGGCGCTCATGATGTGTCGGGTTTAGTCGCAGCTGAGGGGGGAGTGCCAGAGATTTTATGCCTATGGCGGGAGTATTTGACGCGGAATGAAGAAGCTAGCCGCTTGTGGCCATCCGCTGGGCCAGTTTCAACGCCGCGATCAGGCTGGTCGGGTTGGCGATGCCTTTACCGGCGATATCGAAGGCGGTGCCGTGATCGGGCGAGGTGCGGACGAAGGGCAGGCCCAGCGTGACATTCACGCCTCGGTCGAAATCGAGCGTCTTGATCGGGATCAGCGCCTGGTCGTGATACATGCACACGGCCGCGTCATAGCGGGCACGGGCGGCGGCGTGGAACAGGGTGTCGGCGGGATGCGGGCCGGAGAGCGTGAAATCGCCCGTGATCTCTCGCAGCAGCGGGGCGATCCAGTCGATTTCCTCGCGCCCCATGGCACCGCCTTCGCCCGCGTGCGGGTTCAGTCCGGCCACAGCGATCCGGGGATGGGCGATGGCGAACCGCTCACGCAACCCGGCGGCGGTGATCTCGATCGTTTCGCGCAGCAGTGCCGGGGTCAGCGCGCGGGGGACCTCGGACAGGGCGATATGGATGGTGGCGGGCACCACGCGCAGCTGATCGCTGGCCAGCATCATCACCACCCGGTCACACCCCGCGAGCGCGGCGAGGAATTCGGTATGACCGGGATGGGCAAAGGCTGCGCCGTCGATCAGTGCCTTCTTGTGGATGGGGGCGGTGCAGAGCGCTGAGCAGGCGCCCGATTGCACAAGCGCAACGGCGCGTTCGATGGCTGCGATCACACCGGCGGCGTTGCGCGGATCGGGGCGGCCGGGCTGGGTCGGGGCGGCAAAGGGCAGCGGCAGCACCGGCAGGGCATGGGCGGAGGCCGCTACCGCCTGCGCCGGGTCGTCAACCAGGGCCACTGGTGTCTCGCCGGGCAGATGTGCCGGGTCGCCGATCCAGACAAAGGGACAGCGTTCGCGCAGCTCTGCCCATGCGGCCGCAGCGATTTCCGTGCCGATCCCTGCCGGTTCGCCACAGCTGAGCGCGATCGGGCGCATGGCGCTATTCCTCGGTGATGACGGCGTCCGCGCGCAGTTGCTCGAGATGGCTTTCGGCCAGGGTTTGCAGACGTTGCTGTGTCAGGGCGTTGGCCACATCTTCGCGCGAGGCGTCGCCGCCCAGATCGCGGGTCCGGTTGCACATCATCAGGAACAGCAGGGTCTGACCGTTGTTGCGGGTCACGGCGACCGAGGTCTCACCGGGATCGAGCTTGGCCAGTTCCAGCGCGATATCCTGCGGGATTTCCGCGGGCTTGGCGCTGATCCGGTCCAGCACCTCGACCGGCTGGCCCTTGGCCACGCCATAGAGGTCGTCGCAGGTATCGACGCGCTGGCGAAGCTCAGCCGCGGCCTTCAGCGTCTCGGGGCTGCGCCCCCCCGCCATGCGATAGGCTGCATAGTCGATCGCGGCATAGCGCGGCGTACCCACCGCCGCCTCGCGCAGGCCGCGCATCTGGAACAGCGCCACCGCGTTGGGCAGGGTGATCGGGTCCGAGATCTCGCCGGGCTCCAGTTCCAGGATCACGGGCTGCAGCGCCGGCGGCAGCTGAGCAAGCGGGATCCAGGGCATGCGGCCACCATTGCCACGCGTCTCGGCTGCCGAGACCTGGGCCGCGGCGCTTGAGAAGGCCTCGTAGCTGGTCAGTGCGGCAATCTGCTGGGCCACCTCGTCGACCTGATCCACGGTCTGAGGGGTGATCGGAATGATGATCTCTGACAAGAGTACCTGCAAGCCGCCACCGCCGCCCAGGCCCAGCGCCCGATCGATCTCGTCCGGAGTGGGACGGGCGCGCGCCAGAAAACGGGCGCTGACATAGTCGCGCCAGGCCATCTGCTTGCTGACGAAATCGCGCACTGTTTCGGCCGAGACCCCTTCGTTCTCCAGCGCCGCCAGGAACTCGTCCGTAGACAGTCGCGCGCGGGCGGCAAAATCGTCGATGCCCAGTTGCACATCCTCGGGGGCGACTTCGATCCCGGCCTCTTCGACAGCCTGCATCTTGAGCTCTTCCTCGATGAGCGCTCGGCGTGCGTCTTTCTGCGGGTCACCGGGGATGCGCAGCACCTCCATCAGGCGGATGCGCTGTTCCAGTTCGAAATGGGTGATGATGCCCTGATTGACACGGATGGCCGGGCTGAACAGGCTTTGCGCCGATACGGGGGGCGCAACCAGCGTCAGGGCCAGCGTGGCGGCGCCCAGCATGCGGGCCAGGGAGCGGGACAGGGTGGTCAGGTTTTGCTGCATGATCGCCTGTATTCTTTGTTTGCGCTCTCCACGGCAAAGCCGTTCAGGGCGATGGTAAATCCGAAATCGGTCGACGGCTCAACACTTGTCGAAGAGGTGTAGCGGCGATTGACCGAAATGTTAACCGTGACACATTCGTTTTGATAGGCAAAACCGATGCCGGCACGGGTGGCGCGGGAATCCTCGATATCGTAGCGAATATTGGCCGAGGCCGTCCAAAAGGGGTTCACCTTGTAACTGCCGTCAAACCAGAATTCCGACACCGCCAGTGCCCGGTTCTCGGCCAGATCGCGGCCCAGCCACAGATAGCTGCCGCTGACGCTGGTGCGGTCATCGGTCCAGCTGCCGCGCAGCTCGACCTTGGAGAAGTTGAGCGAGCCATCCAGCAGCCCACGCGCGGTCAGGCCCAGACCCTGGGGCAGGGTCAACTGCCCGGCCAGCAGCAGGTCCGAAGCGGTGCCGCCCAGGCCCGAGGATTTGGAAAAGCGCGGGTCCGAGGTGCTGCGGAATACCTGTCCGACGGTGGCAAAGGCCTGCCAGCCCGAGGTCGAGAAACGTGCCCAGTTCAGACCGAACACCGCGCGCTTGCCTTCCTCGCGCTGATCGTTGGCGGGAAAACGAGAGAGCGCCAGCAGGTTGCCCTGATCGAACTCGACAAAATTGCTCTCGCCATTGGGAAGCGGCGCGCCGGATACATCGCTCCAGCCCAGTTGTGCAATGGGTTCCAGGTAATGGGTCCCGGTTGCGCCGCGATAGACCATCGGATAGCGCAGGGTCAGCGCAGCGCGCGGGGCGCTGCGCAGGGTGCCGCTGGCATAGTTGCTGTCATCCCAGACCCGGTAATCGTCAACCGCAACGCCCATGCGCCAATCGGCGCGCAGCCCGCTGGCAAAGGTCCAGCTGCGCAGCCATTCCGCATCCAGCGTCGCCCGCGCGATATCGCGCCCGACAACATTGGCCGAGGATTGGCGCTGATGCGCGTGGCCATCAAAGGCAAGACGCACCTCGCCGCCAAGGCCGGTCGGGAAATACCGTTTCTCGGCATTGATGTCGAAGATCTCCGTGGGGATCTCTTCCTCGATCTCGCTGTCGCGCAGGGTCTCGTAGTGGATCAGCCCAATGCGAAAGGCGCTGTCGCGGCGGAACCGTTCGATCGAGATCTCGCTGCGCAGCCGGTCGTATTCGGGCAGGCCGTAATCGGCCAGATAGCCGTTGTCCGAGACGGTCTGTACCCCAAGCTTCAGCTTGTAATCGTCGCGCAGGTCGAACTGGCCGGTGGCAAAGACATAGCCGCGATCTTCGCCCGGGATCAGGTCGTCACGGGTATAGGCGCCCTCGATCTCGATCCGGCCGCGGGCAAAGGCCTGACGGTAGCGCAGGTCGAGCGTCTTTGTCTTGGACGAGACATAGGGAGAAACCGTCAGGTCGCGGTGATCGCCCAGGCGAAAGAAATAGGGCACCTTGATCCCGGTACCCAGCTGTGATGTGGTTCGGATCGACGGGATCAGGAACCCGGTCGCGCGTTTCAGGTTCGGGTCGGGCAGGCGCATGGCCGGAAAGTAGAACACCGGTACATCCAGCACCCGGAATTGCGCGCCCTCGAAATACAGCTGTTGTTCCAGTTGGTCATGGACCACTTTCTGTGCCCGGATCTGCCAGAGCGGCGGTTTGCCGTTCTCGCAGACATGGCACGAGGTGACCGAGGTCTTGTAGAGCTGGGTATAGCGCCCGCCGACCCGCGTCATTTGCAGCGCGGCCAGTTGCAGCTGTTGGTCGAACACCATGCGCGCGCCGGTCAACAGGCCGTCTTGCAGGGTCTTGTTCAGTTCGGCCGCATCGGCCAGCACCGTCGCCTGACCGCCCTGGTCGATGCGGATCGGTCCCTCGATGCTCAGCTGTCCGGACTGCCTGTCAAAGGTGATCTTTTGGGCCTGCAGGCGGATGTCGCCCTGGAAGGCCTCGACATTGCCCTCGGCGATCAGTTGTCGCTCGGGGGTGATGAAGACGCTGTCGGCCACAAGGATCGCGGGCTGCACCTCGGTCTGTTCCGCGGGTACAGGGCTCAATGTCTGGGCGGCGGCGGTGCTCGCCAGATGCAGGCATGCGACGCCGGACAACAGGGTGGAAAGCAGCGCCCGCATCAGCCGTCCTCCGCGTGCAGCAAGAGGCCAAAGGTCAGCAGGATCGCCGCCACCGGCGGCGCCCAGGCGGCCAGCGCCACGGGGATTTGCCCGTTCTCGCCCAGGATCTGCGCGAAATTGCGGGTGAAATAGAGGGTAAAGCCCAGCAACACCGCCGACAGAACCGCCAGCCCGGTGCCGCCGAACCGCGTGTGGCGCATGGTAAAGGCTGCGCCGACCAGCACCATTGACACCAGAAACAGCGGCCGGGCCAGTTCCACCTGCAGCCAGACCTTGTGCCGCTTGGTCGAAAAGCCCGCCTGTTGCAGTTGTTCGATGGTCTGCGGCAGGTCGTAGATCGACACCGTTTCACGCCGACCCAGACTGTCGCGGATACGCTCTTGCGTCAGCGATGTCGGCATCTCGATCCGGTCGTGATGCACTGCGTTGGCCTCGGGGTTCTGTCCCACTTTCAGGGGCCAGACCTTGGCCTTGTTCAGCACCCATTTGCCTTCCTGCAACTGGGCGCTTTCGGCGATGGTGCGCCGCTGGGCGCTGCCCTCGGGGCCAAAGCTGAGGATGGTCACGTCAAAGAGCGTCACCCCGTCGCCACCAAAGCCGGTGGCATGGATCACCGATTGGCCACTGCTATCGCCCTGGCGCAGCCACAACCCCTCTTCGCTGAGCGACAGCACCGACGGGCCGCCATTGCGATAGGTATCGGCAAGGCTCTGATACCGCACGGCGGTCGCGGCGACGATGGGGTTCAGCGTGGTCACCGCCAGCACCCCGATCACCATCGCGACCAGCACCGGTCCGACCAGCGCCCGGATTCCCGAGCGCCCGATGGCGCGGGTCACCACCAGTTCGGAACTGCGGGCCAGCCCGACAAACAGCACGATGGTCGACAGGATCATCAAGAGCGGCAGGATCTCGCTGATCGCGGCGGGGGCGTTCAGCAGGGTCAGACCGATCAACTGCCCCATGCTTACCTCGAAACCCTCGAAGCGGCGAAGTTGTTCGATCAGGTCGATTAGCAGGACAAGCCCCAGAAACACCAGCCCGATCACCAGAAAGCTCTGGATGAAACGGCGGGCGAAGTAGCGGTCCAGAATCATGCGATGCCCCGCCCTGAACCGGACCTTGCGGCGGGAATCACCTGTATCGCGCCCGGGCGCGCGCAAAGCGGCAACAGCGGCACTCTGCCGTATGGTGGCACTGCGATCCCCCCGGAACGGTTCGTCGAATGGGCCGGACCTTAATGCAATTGATCGGCGGGGAAAACTGCTATCTGGCCAAGATGCGGTGGGCAGGCTACCTCTAGGCGGACAGATGTTGAGGAGAGACCGAATGACCAGCCCCACCCCGATCCGTTTCGAGATGCCCGACCTGGACGCGATGGCCACCGCGACCGGACGCGTCGCCGTGATCGTACCGCCCGAGGGCAAGCTTGATCCGGGCGCCCGCCGGGCCAACCGGCTGACGCGCGGGGCGCTGGCGCGGCTGGTGGAAAGCGACCGGTTCGCCAAGGTGAAACCGGGGCAGGTGGTGTCGCTGGCCTGGCCCGCAGGCATGGCCGCCGAGGCGCTGGATGTGCTGGTGCTGCCGCGCCGCGCCGATGCGCTGACCGCCCGCAAGGGTGGCGCTGCGCTGGCCAAACTGGCGGGGGGCAAGCCGCTGTTGCTGATGGCGGGCGGTCAGGTCCGGGCCGAGCAGCTGGCGCTGGGCATCGCCCTGCGCGCCTATGATTTCACCGCTCATAAATCCAAACCCGAGGATGAGGCTGCCGACGCTGCTGATGCCTCGGTCACCATCGCCCACACCAAGGCCGAGGAGGTCGCCACCGCCTATGCGCCGCTGGCGGGCCTGGCCGAGGGGGTTCACATGACCCGCGATCTGGTCAACGAACCGGCCAACGTGCTGACCACCACGGAATTCGCCAACCGCCTCAAGGAGATGGAGGCGCTGGGGCTCGAGGTCGAGGTGCTGGAGGAGGACAAGCTTGAAGAGCTGGGCATGCGCACGCTGCTGAGCGTCGGGCAGGGCTCCGACAGCCCGTCGAAGGTGGTGGTGATGCACTGGAAGGGCGGCGACAAGGATGCCGCCCCGCTGGCGCTGGTGGGCAAGGGCGTGGTGTTCGACACCGGCGGCATCTCGCTGAAACCCGCCGCTGGCATGGAAGACATGACCATGGACATGGGCGGCGCCGGTGTGGTCGC